>CAZQOI010000023.1:0-22830 GCA_964594905.1 uncultured Granulosicoccaceae bacterium | reverse complement strand
AGATCTGGCTCGCACGTGCAGCCACATCAACATGCCCGACTGTCATCGGATCAAAAGTGCCAGGGTAGATGGCAGTGACACGCATGGGACATTCCCGCACTTATACAAAGAGCTCCCAGTGTACCGCTAACCGCGACCGCTTCGCGATCCTCAATGGTCAAATTCGAGAAGCCACGCGCCCACGTCACCGTACTGGCGATGTTTTGTTACCGCGAAGCCTGCTGGCAACTGCGACCCAAGCTCGATATCCGCAGGTGCTTCGACATAAACCACTGCGCCATTGGCTAAATGCCCAGCAGCCAGTTTCTCAAGCATCGGTATTTGCAGGGACGCACCAAAGGGCGGATCGACAAATACGATGTCAAAGCCTTGAACGCAATCACCGCTCGCGTCACCTGAGTTTTCCTTATCAGCTTCCACGAGGCGGCTGGCAAGGAATTGCTCAGCCGAGGATCGTTTCAGCACCAAACGATCCTCGTGCGGCCAGTTGGCACAGACGTCGGCGAGCTTTGCCGCCGCAGTGGCATCCTTTTCAACCAAAGTGACTGCTTTTGCGCCACGCGAGACAGCTTCAATACCCAGCGCACCGGTGCCTGCAAACAGGTCCAGACACTGACTGCCACCAACCTTGGTCTGCAGCCAATTGAACAAGGTCTCACGCATACGATCACCGGTCGGTCGCAATCCGCCGACATCAGCAACTGGAAGTTTTCGCCCA
Source organism: uncultured Granulosicoccaceae bacterium (assembly GCA_964594905.1). Taxonomy (GTDB): domain Bacteria; phylum Pseudomonadota; class Gammaproteobacteria; order Granulosicoccales; family Granulosicoccaceae; genus Granulosicoccus. The sequence goes on along the minus strand of CAZQOI010000023.1, from coordinate 22,112 downwards.
CGGAAACTTCCGGCAATGATACGAACCTGGCCAAGGGACTTGGCTTCTCGTTTCGTTCTACTAGGGTTTAAAGGCACGGTGTTACGATATCGCGATTAACCGGTCCGATAATACCGACTGGTGCGATACAAAGTCGCGATATCCTCAATCGATTCTCAGCAACAGCAAAAACATGGGACTTTTCAGTTTTCTCACTCGGCAAAAAGCCGCTCGCCAGGAAGCCAAGGAGGCTGCGAGCAGTACCGCCAGCGATAACGCGAACGAGCAGGCGACCGATGCCGAGCTGGATACCAAGCTAGCCAAGACGCGCAGTCGTTTCCGCGACAATCTGCTGGGCTTTTTTCTTGGCAAGACACAAATCGATGCAGACCTCATGGAGGAGCTCGAAAGCCAGCTGATCATGGCTGATGTCGGCATGGATGCGACAAGCCGCATTATGGATTCCTTGAATGCGCAGGTTTCGCGTTCTGATGTGGGCGATCCTGAAGCCTTGCGCGAAGCTCTGCGTCACGAGTTGACAGGTTTACTGCAACCGGTTGAGTCACCCCTGGAAATTCCTGACAGCGAATCACCCTTTGTGATTCTGGTTGTGGGTGTCAATGGCTCAGGTAAAACCACCACCATCGGTAAACTTGCCAGACAACTACTCGATGGCGGTATGAGTGTCATGCTCGCAGCTGGTGATACGTTTCGCGCAGCGGCTGTCGAACAACTTCAAACCTGGGGTGAGCGCAACGAGGTACCAGTTGTCTCTCAAGGTAGTGGAGCTGATTCGGCATCGGTTATTTTTGATGCCTTGCAATCAGCTAAAGCACGCGGTATCGATGTACTGATCGCCGACACGGCTGGACGCCTGCACACACAGGCGAACTTGATGGAAGAGCTGCAAAAAGTGAAACGTGTGCTTGGCAAGCTTGATGTCGATGCACCTCACGAAACCTTGATTGTGCTCGACGGTGGAACAGGACAGAACGCACTCAATCAGGCAGAACAGTTTCACGAGGCGATGCAATTGACAGGTATGGTCATCACCAAGCTCGACGGTACAGCCAAAGGCGGTGTGTTGTTCGCCATCGCTGACAAACTCAAGCTACCCATTCGCTTTATCGGTGTTGGTGAGAAAGTCGCTGATCTTGAAGTATTTGAAGCCCGACGATTTGTTGATGCACTGGTCGAATAAGCGAAGGTTTACCGAGACTATGAACACATGATTCGATTTGACGAGGTCAGTCTCGAATATCAGCCTGGGCGTTTCGCCTTGCGCGATGTGTCATTCACTCTGGCGCCCGGCTCTTTCACCTTTTTAACCGGGCATTCAGGCGCCGGTAAAAGTTCTTTACTTAAACTAATCGCTTGTCTAGAACACCCTACTAGTGGCGATATCCACATTGGCAACATCGCTTATAGCTCCTTGAAACCGCGACAGGAGCCCGCGCTCAGACAACAGATGGGCATTGTTTTTCAAGACAATCAACTGCTCAATGATCGTAACGTATTTGATAATGTCGCGCTACCGCTCATCATCGGTGGCTATCGCTATGCTGATATCAAAAAGCGCGTATCAGCAGCACTGGACAAAGTCGCACTTGCACACAAGGCGTTTGATCAGCCCATGTCGCTGTCCGGTGGCGAACAACAACGTGTCGGCATCGCTCGCGCAGTGGTTGCAAGACCGAAACTGCTGCTTGCCGATGAACCCACTGGCAACCTCGATGCCGGTATCAGTGCCGACATCATGAATCTATTGATGCAGTTCAATGCCTCTGGTGTAACGGTATTGTTTGCAACTCATGATGAGTCTTTATTGCAAGCATTTGACTTTCCACAACTGACCTTGCAACAAGGACGCATGGTGCATAGCTCGAAACGCTCGACTGCACGCGTCGTCCGTCGTAACACCTCGCATCGTGAGCGAAACTTATGAAGAGCAATACGACAAAAGACAGCGCCGCAGGTCCTGCCTGGACCTATCGCAAACGTGGCTATGCACTGGCAACTAGCCTGCGTCAGCTTCGCTTGCGTAAATTTGCCAGTCTCTCAACTTTGCTTGTTCTGGGGGTGACTTTGTCTCTGCCGGTATTACTGACATTTGCTGCAGGCACACTTGCCAAGCTCGGTACCCGTGGTGTCGAAGGTGAGAGTCTGACCCTGTACCTCGATATGTCGGTCACCGATTTAGACGGTGCGACTCTCGCACGACAACTACTAGGACGCGCAGGCATACGTGATACGCGCTATGTGTCGCGCGATGAAGCACTCGCTGAATTCCGCGCAAAATCCGATGTTGGTGTCGCACTGGAAGAGCTCGGGGAAAATCCCCTGCCGGGTGCCATTATTGTTTTCCCGGACAGCAACACGGTGACCGCCACCCGGGTCGAACTCCTGGCCAACGGTTTACGTAAACTCCCGGAAGTCGTGCAAGTCCAATTTGACCTCCGTTGGGTCAAACGTCTGCACGCGGTCGTGTCCTTGATCCGTCTGGTCGGAGGCCTATTGGCCATCTTCCTGACCCTGACCGCACTGATGGTCATCGGCAATACGATACGACTCGAACTGATCCGGCGTCAGGAGGAAATGGAAGTCGCCAGCCTGCTCGGTGCCAGCCGTCGCTTTATGCACAGGCCCATTCTGTACACCGGTGCACTGTTCGGATTTATCGGTGGACTGGTGGCAGCCGGGATCGCAATGTGGGCATTTCATGCACTTCGCCAGCCCGCTAATGATCTATCCCGACTCTACGAAAGCGCATTCCGACTGGAAATGCCAACTGTTTCACACTTTTTCACGATCCTGTTAGTAGCTACCTTACTGGGTCTGATCGGTGCGATGACCAGCCTGTACCGACCGTCACGTCAGTTATTCTCTGCTCAGAAATAGCCGAAATATCAATATAAACCATTGATTTTATTAAATATTTATATTTTCCACCTAACAGTCTAACTCACTGGAAAAGCTTCAGATTTAGCGGAACCTTGCCGCTAATTAGCACTCTCACCTTACGAGTGCTAAAATTAGTTCGTAGGTCATACGACCATATATGGAGAACCAAATGAGTAACGCCCTGACTGTCAATCAGAACGCCATGCCGATTCCGGTCATCGCAGATGATCTGAACAGCTATCTGGCGAAAATTTCGACGATAGAGTTATTGTCCGTCGAACAGGAACAATCCCTGGCCCGCCAACTGCGCGATCAGGATGACCTTGACGCTGCCCGTCAGCTCGTCATGTCACAACTACGCTTTGTCGTACATATCGCCCGCAGCTACAAAGGCTACGGTCTGCCTATCGCTGACCTTGTTCAGGAAGGCAATATCGGCCTGATGAAAGCGGTCAAGCGATTTGATCCCGATGTCGGTGTGCGACTGATCTCTTTCGCGGTGCATTGGATTCGCGCTGAGATACACGAGTACGTGATTCGCAACTGGCGTATTGTCAAAGTCGCCACCACCAAGGCGCAGCGAAAGCTTTTCTTCAAGCTCAGAAGTGCGAAGAAGCAGCTGAACTGGTTCAGCGAGGAAGAAGTCAACGCAGTTGCCGAAGACCTCGGCGTAGACGCCAAGGTTGTTGTTGAAATGGAGTCACGCATGCATGGGCATGACTCAGCATTCGATGCGCCAGCCGGTAGCAGCGAAGATCGCTTGAGCCTTGCCCCAGCAGAACTCCTGTTCGAAGAGCAGGAAGATCCGTCGATGGTGCTTGAGAAGAATGACGACACCGAGCAATCACATGCTGGTCTTGCCGAAGGTCTAGCCATTCTTGACGATCGAAGCCGAACGATTCTTGAGCGTCGTTGGTTGAGTGAGTCAAAGTCAACTTTGCATGAACTGGCGGCTGAGTACGATGTATCGGCTGAGCGTATTCGCCAGATCGAGAAAGCGGCGATGAAGAAGATCAAAGGTCATTTACTGGCCGCCTGATCCATACGCCTAAGCGCCATGAAGAGCGCGCAAATCAAAATCGTATAAAAACCGCCGAAAGGCGGTTTTTTTTTCTTGATCGATTTACCTATTCTTGTTGATTGCTCTTCAAGTATTTAACCAACAATTTAATCAGGCCGTCCTTGGGAGCATTCGATGGCCAAACTGCAAATACATTAATCGGATCGACCTCCCAATCACTGAGAACATATTTTAACTCCCCGCTCTCAACCATAGGCTCAGCGATATACTCCGGTATGATCGCCATCCCCACTCCTGCTCGAGCAATTTGCGACAGTCCGTGAGCATTGTTCACACGGATACGAGAGTTCATGGTCTTTATTGTTTGTCGTCTACGATTTTTTCGAAAAACCAGCTCTTGGTTCTGCACTGGCGCGAGCTCAACCCAATCAAGATCTTTGAGATTACTGGGAGAGTCAGGTTTCTTTATCGATTTAAGGTAAGCAGGAGCAGCAACCAGTTTTCGATTGAATTGATATATCTTCTGTGCTTTTAACGAACTGTCTTTCATTTGCCCTGCACGAATCGCTATATCAAATCCATCCGCAATCAGATCACGACGCAACTCTGATAAATCAATCGATAATTCAACTTTAGGATACTGCAAGGCAAATTCAGCCATCTGTGTTACTAGTTGCGACTGCGCAAACAAAGCTGGTGCGGTTACCCGCAAGATACCTGAGGGTTGATTAGTTCGATCAGCCAAGGTCTGCAAACCTGTATCTGCAGCCTCAATCATGGCGTGAGCAGATGCGAGCAAACGTTCCCCCTCTGGAGTCAGAGACAGTTTGCGCGTTGTGCGATAAAGAAGTGCCGCACCAAGATTCTCTTCAAGTTGAGCCACATGATGACTCACCACTGATGGCGATAGCTGCAATGCCTCCGCGGCAGCTCGAAATGAGCCATGGTCTACTGTCTTGGCGAAGATCGCTATCTGTTTGAGTTGATCAATCATTATTAAACTTATCAGAACAATGAAATCGATTTATACCATATTTTAATTGTCTCAAATTACAGATACGCTTGCTCCCGCAACAATAAATCAGTCCCTAGCGATAAATAAGGAGCAACGTAGTGAAAAACTTAAGAATCATCCTGACCTCTACCCTGATGTTGATTGCTTCATTCAGCAATTACGCAGTGGCCAATGACAAGGCCGTTGTGCAAACGTTTTACGATTTTCTGAGCAATCCCGCTTCAGAGGAACAAATCACATCCTTCAAAGCTGCCACAGACGAAAACTGGACAAGTATCGGTGACTATTCAGGCACAAACAAAACACGAGACGCGTTTATCGGTCAAGTAAGCGGATTCTTTGCAGAGCTGATACCCGACTTGAATTGGGAAGTACAAGAGATGCTCCAGGAAGGCAACAAGGTTGTGGTACGAAGCCGAGCCACTGGAACCCCTAACGCACCACTTTTCGGTGTTGATGGCAAAGGCAAGAGCTTTGACATTCTGACCATCGACATTCATACGCTTGAAGGGGACAAGATTGTCAGCACATACCATGTCGAAGATTGGGCAGGTGCACTACAGCAATTAAGCGCCGAGTGACTTTTGGTTAAACGGCATAACAACTCATTCCGGCGATGATTTAGTAAGTACAAGCATAGCCATTGGCTATGCTTGTAAACTAACTATCCAGCGGGCAATCCCGGTCAAACTGAATAACCACCTTGAGCCCAGGATTGTTGTCTTCAAGCGACACCTTTCCGCAATGCAGGTCTGCTATTGCTTTGACAAGACTCAGACCAAGCCCGGTACCTCGTGTGGTCCGACTACGTTCAAGTCGATATAAACGTCGGAACACTTTCTCGCGTTCCTCTTCTGGAATACCAAAACCGGTATCAGCAACACTAAACCAGACATAGCCTCTGTGTTCGCCGGTTGCAAAATGAATCTCGGTACCTTCCTCACAATGATTCATGGCGTTTTCAATCAGATTCACGATCATCTGAAGCACCAGGTCCTTGTCACCGAACATGGGTAATTCCATGGTCGGGTCAAAATCCATAACGATGGATTGACCATGCTCCTCGATAACTGGAGCGTACACTTCAGTGGCATTTTCAATAACGGATGCCAGATCAAAGAATTTGAATTGAGATTTACGCGCACCGGCTTCGATTTGTGCAATGCGCAGCAACGCTTCAAAGGTACTGTTGATACCTTGCGCTTCGAGCATGGCGTGTTCAAGGTCATCGCCCACACACCCACCGCGGCGACTTTTAGTCGCTGCTTCTTCTATCGATATGTACAGTCGATTCAATGGCGTTTTTAAATCATGGGCTATATCCGTGCTGACCTGACGCATACCATCAACAGTTTGCTTGAGGCGTTCAAGCGAAGAATTGATTTTTTCGGACATCTGATCGATATCGTCGTCAGCATTGGTGACTGGTAGTCGCGCACTCAGGTTGCCGGCCACCACATCGTTCAAGGCATTTGAAATTCCTTTCACCCTGAAATGCAATCGCCTGGCAATGTAAAGGGATGCGAGGATAGCCAATAACATTGAACCAATAAACACCCAGAAAATACTTCGCACTGCCGCAGCCCGTAGCTCTTCAAGCACATAAAGACTACGGCCCACCGAAACTATATTGCCACCAAGATCCAGCGTCAGAAAACGGTATGAGCCGGTTTCATGTTCGAGCCCGATCTCCTCGGCAGTTAACGTATCCCAACCAAACACAGTGCGGAATGTTGGTACATTGCCCGCGATTGTTTCGCCGCTATGAGTCGATAGATGAAACCCCATGGCGGTTGTCATTGGCAAATCATCGTTTGCCATCGCAACCTTTGCAACGGCATCTATACCTTGGGTGTCATAGATACCTTTGACGATGTTGTACCGTTCGACAATGGTTTGATCAATTCGCTGCAATATACGTCCTTGCAGATTTTCGTAAAAAGCCCACCCAGCAAGCGCGAACGTTGCCATGAATAGCAGCCAGAAACTCAAGCCGATTCTGACGGGTGAACTTTTCAGTAATCTGAAGCGCTTGAAAATCCACTTCGTGAAACTGCTTTGACTGGCACCCGCTTCTACATCGCTTGTCTTTTTCGCCGTCGCTGCAGGCGCAGTCAGACCACGCCCGACATCGGCGTCATCGACAAGACCAGTAGCTTCTGGTGGCGTCATACAATTCTCAACGTGGTGGATGCAAACTATAGCCGAGGTTTCGTACCGTATGCAAAAGCGATTCCGGGAAAGGTTTATCTATCTTGCTACGCAGGCGGCTGATATGGGTTTCAACCACGCTGGTCTTGGGATCAAAATGAAAGTCCCAAACTTGCTCGAGTAACATGGTCCGGCTGACTACACGGCCCTCATTACGCATGAGCACCTCCAAAAGCGTAAATTCTCTCGGTTGCAAATCGATGTCCTGACCATCGCGCGTCGCAGTACGAGCAAGGAGGTCAAGCTTTAGATCCGCCACCTGCAGATGCGTGGTTTCAACAGAGGTGGCTGGCCGCCTGGCAAGTGCATTGACTCGAGCTAACAATTCAGAGAAGGCAAAAGGTTTGGTCAGATAATCATCAGCACCAGCTTCGAGGCCAGCTACGCGATCATCAACACCTGACACGGCAGTCAAAAAAATCACCGGTGCTTTATTACCCGACGCGCGCAATGACTTGACCATCGACAGGCCATCCATTCCAGGCAACATACGATCGACGACCAAAACATCGTATTCAGTCTGCAGGCACTGAATCATGGCTTCTTTGCCATCTTCAAGTACATCCACTACATGACCGGCTTCCTTGAAACCTCTCGCAGCGTAGTCTGCAGTATGGGCGTCATCCTCAACGAGCAAGATATGCATGAGTTCTCCGTGTAAATAGTCCTGATCCAGACGTGAAACGTTTACTGTGCTTTGCTTGGCTGGGACATCCGCCAATGGCACTAGTTCGCCCGGGTCGCGTTGTCGATAGTTCATTTAAGAATAGTGTTCTGTGGAGCCACGCGCTTTGCGATGTCCGTCTCGATGTGGTCAGTGGCTTGGTCGCTGCCTTTAACAGCGCCATCCGACGTCCCGGAGAGCAGTTGCGATGACAATATATCGGCGATCGGCAATCGGGAGCCAAGCTCAGCTACACGGTGTTCTCCGTGAGATACAGCTTGGGCAGTACTAGGGATCAAGGTCGATGACAGGGCCAAAATCGCTGTAATGGTGGTGGCCATCATGGCAGACGTGATAACCAGGATCGCAACTATCGATTGGATTCGCATGATTGTTTCCTCAACTGACGCACCCCACTGGCGCGTTTCGCTTGAGTTAACTATCGGATACCAGCCTTGCTGCGGCTTCGCCGGGATTATACAGATTCGTATGACAGTGGCCCCAACAGGGCCCCCAAAGCACTCGACCCTACGAAATCGAGGCCATTCTGTTAATGTGCACCAGATCACATACTAGGCGAAAGGATATATGGCTAACAAGCAGATGTTGAAGCTAGTGACGCTCTCGGTATTTGCTGTAACTGTTGGGACCGGGATTTCAGACGCATACGCGATCCCACCCACTCCACCCACATCGATCACCGGCGAGGTGTCAGGAAACTTAGTTGTGCTCAATTGGGCACCATCAACAGATGATGTTGCCGTCGCGGGTTATAACGTTTATCGAAACAATAACTATCTTGCCACAGTCAGTGAAACAAGCTGGTCTGGCGAACTACTGAATGACAACGAAAACAGTTTCTATATAACTGCCTTTGATTCAGCAGATGATAACTCCGCTCGTGAGTATTCGACTCGTTCAGAAACACTCACATTGACAGCTGAAGTAGAGGTGGTGGAACCAACACCGGAACCCGAACCAACTCCACAGCCAGAACCAATACCAGAACCCGAACCAACACCACTGCCAGAACCAACACCCGAACCTTTACCCGCAATTCCGTCGGCACCACTGGATCTTGCAGCAGCTCGTGTATCGCCAAACGATATTCGTCTGAGCTGGACAGCTTCTTTGGATGATGAAGGCGTTGCGGGTTACAACGTCTATCGCGATGGTCAATACATCACTACCGTGTTTGAATCTCCAACGCTTGATGTTGGATTGACTGAGGGGCAGGCTTACACGTACTACCTTGTCGCTTTTGATGATCCCAGAAACTTTAGTGAGCGTTCTGCTGAAGTCCTTAGCGCAGCAGAACCGATGGACCCCATCGTTCCGGAACCTGATCCAGAACCCAACCCGGACCCCATACCAACACCGGAATCCATGCAACCGGCAATCGATGACACAACCCCACCAGAGGTCATCACGAACTTGCAAATTGAGTTGGTCACTGAAACCAGCGTGACCTTGGTCTGGAACGAACCGTTCGATGACATCGGTGTCGATGGATACAATCTTTATCGCAATGGGGAGTACCTTGCCACCGTTAGGGATTTGACCTACACCGATACCAATCTGCCCACAGGGGTAGCTGATGTCGACTACTCAATTGCTTCATTCGATGACGCACAGAATTTTTCAGAGACGTCGCTCCCGCGCAATGTTCGACTTGGCGGCGAACCATTAAGTGATCTGCCAGCGCCTACTGGCATGTCAAGCCGATTGGTATCCAATGAGTGGGTCGAATTCAATTGGGATCCTGTGCCAGAGGCAGTGGCTTACAACATCTATCGTGACAGCGTTTACCTGTATACCGTTGATCCGCTGAAGCCACGCAACGAGGATCAAAAATACTGGGCGACCAGTAGTTATATCGATTGCAACTTCACGCGCTATCTCGCCTGTTTTGAACAAGGGCCGGAAGCCGGTGGTTTTTACGAATATACGGTTCGCGCTGTGGACATTGAAGGACTTGAATCAGAAGCCTCCGCAAAACTAAGTGTTCAATTGCCGAGTAATGAAAGTACCGATATCAGAAGCCTTATTGATAGTGATTTTGAATTGGTGTTCTCTGATGAGTTCGATGGCGACACGCTTGATTCCAATAAATGGAATACACGCTTGCCGTGGGGGCCAGATGTCACCATAAACGGTGAGCTTCAATATTTTATCGATACTCAGAACAACCCTGACTTCGGTCATGATCCGTTCATAATGACCGGTGACACTCTGGCTATCACGCCCATAGTGACTCCGGATGAAACACTCGAGGATGCCAACAACAAACCGTTTCTGTCAGGTGCAATAACATCACGTGAATCATTCAACATGACTTATGGCTATGTTGAAGCGCGGTTAAAAGTGTCGAGTGGTATTGGCAAGTTATCCACCTTCTTCCTGTTTCACCAATGGGCGGCACTCAATGCACCGGAGATCGATATCCTTGAATTTCTCGGCGAATTCCCGGAGGTGTCGTATCAGACTTATCACTATCGTGATGAGCGTGACGGCGTAACAACACGATCAAGCCCAACAATGTTTCAAGTGAACGAAGGCGTTCCCTATGACGATGATTATCACGTGTTCAGCGTGTTATGGGATCCAGAACTGGTGGTCTGGTTTATTGATGATGTGGAAATTCTACGTTTGAGCGGTCCCGAAGTCTCTCGTCAAGCAATGTACATTACTGCGTATCTGGTACTTGGCAGTGTATGGACACCGCGACCAGATCCGCTAAGCGAAGACTTTTTTGTCCCTTATGAGATTGACTGGATTCGGGCCTGGCAACGCCCTGAATTTATTCGCTGAAGCGACTCAACGCGACGAAACGTATAATGATTTACGCGCGCAGAAAGGGCACAAGTGGCAAGTAGTGATCGACCAACATGATGCCAAATAACCACATCAGGTAGTTGATCGAAAACACAAACGTTCGCATGGGCTGGCGTTCGGCTTTCTCATCAAACAGCTTCCAGGCGTGAAACAGAAACATTGCGCCCAGCACAATAGCGCCAACCAGGTACAACAATCCGCTCATCTGAATCAGATACGGAAAGATCGAGATAATACACAGCAGCACTGTATACAGCATGATCTGTACACGGGTAAACGCAATGCCATGAGTCACAGGTAGCATTGGGATATCCACCTTGGCATAGTCGTCGCGCCGATGTATCGCCAGCGCCCAGAAGTGTGGTGGTGTCCAGATGAACACAATAAGAAACAACAGCAAAGCACCCGCCGTCACTTCATTGGTCACTGCCGCCCAGCCGAGTACCGGTGGCATGGCACCCGCCGCCCCACCGATAACAATATTTTGTGGCGTCGCGCGTTTCAGGTAAACGGTATAAATCACTGCATAACCAATCAAGGACAGAAAAGTAAGCACCGCAGTCAACAGGTTTACCAGCGTCACCAGGATGAGCATGGCAAGCCCCCCGAGCAACAAAGCGAACACAAGGCATTGCCTTGTGCTCAAAGCGCCTTGCGGTATCGGTCGATTCGATGTGCGTTTCATGATGGCATCGCTTTTCTGATCAATCACATGGTTGATCGCCGCCGCAGAACTTGCGGCCATACCAATACCAAGCAGACCAAAGACACTCTCCTGCAACGGCAACCAGGCTGGAACCGCTAGCGCCATGCCGACAAGTGCTGTAAACACTAGTAACAAAACAACCTTGGGCTTGGTAATTTCCAGATAGTCGCGCCAATGTTGCATTGAATGGTGCATGACACCACTGATCGGGTTTGCTGCTGGAGTAAGTTTCATCAGTTCGATTCCATCAACCGATACGCGACACTTTCAATAGATGCTTGATATCTTTAAGCATCGATTTAGGTGGTAGATCTGGTGCGAAACGCATCATCAAGTTGCCGAATGGATCAATCAGGTAAATGGCGTCATTCAACACCGGCATATTAGTCTGCGCCTTACTGACCTGATCAATCAGGTTTTTTTGCTCTGGATCTGCACCACTGGCAACCAATAATCCAGGATGTTCGTTGATCAAAGTTTCAGGTAGTTGATCTTGTTCGCGTGCAAGGACAGCGCGTTGTACACGATCCATACGGTGGTTCAGTGCCAATCGAACTTGTCGCATGTGATAAAGGTTTTGCTGACAGGTTTCAGCGCACTCCCCTTCTGGTAAATACAACAAGGTCCACACACCTTGAACCGTATCGAGTTCAAACGCTCCTTCTGTCGTCATCAAGGAAAATGCTTCAAGTGGCACAGCTGGGCGGATCAATTCCCCACGTGATGTGTCACCGAGCTGACCATCACTACTGCGCACTAAGTGCAACCAGATGGACGCAAGTCCGAGCGGAATAGCAAAGATCAGCAAGATGCCAATCAGCATCATGCGAGACTTTCGGCGCTTGAGCGGGTCTATCTCGATTTCACCGGATGGCTGCATGCTGGGGTTCGAATTATTGGACATTGATCTACTTGTACGAAAAATCGCCGAACTGATGCCAGCATTTTACCTGTCAATTGACACGTTTTAGGTTCACCAGCACAAAGATCACACTAAGGGCCAGCGCCATCGCGAACCACTGAAACGCATAGCTGTAGTGTTTTGCGGGTCCCGAAGCGTCCGCCTCCCAATTACCGGTAAACCACAAAACAGATTGATCAGCTCCACCGTCACCAGTCACGCCCTCACCAACCCCGCCAGCCCCCAGATCACCCGCTGGTCCACCGAGTTCCTGCACTTGCACAACACCAGCGAATACTGGCTCTGCCAGCAGCTCCTCTATCAAGGAGTAGTCAAAATACTGTAGAAGCTTGGGCCATTCGGCATCACGGCGACTGGCCTCACCACTGGCAAAACCCTTGGACGGTTGTGACAGATAGCCGGTGACAACCTGGACAGAGTCAATGAATTCAGGTGGTATCGACACATCCGGCAGATCAGACCGGCTAACGCCAAGCGGCAACCATCCTCGGTTGATCAAAACCAGTTCTCCGCCGCTCGTGCGCATTGGCGTGATGATTTCAAACCCGGCACGACCTTTAAAGGTTCGGTTGTCCCAGAGAAACTGGGATTCAGCTAACCAGTGTCCAGCGATTTTCACCCGGGTATAAACGTCGGCTGCGGATTCGGGATCGCTGATTTCAGTGATCGCTAGCGCCGGTGCCTGTCGTGCGGCATCAGCAGCCAACCCCATGCGGATTTTTTCTGCCGCTCGATCAAGCTGCCAACGACCTAACATCAACATGATCAGTGCGATCACGATAAACAGCAGCCATCCCCACAGCGGTGGTGAAAAGTGTCTGGCGCCAAAACGCATCAGCTACGCCCACACACGAGACAAACCACACAGTGGTACTCTGTAGGGATGCTATTCATAAAATTCATTGTGCTCCTGTTGCTGGCTTTTGTCGTCATCAGCCTGTTTTCAGGATTGTTTTTTCTGGTCAAGGACAAGGGACAAACAAATCGCACAGTCAATGCACTCACACTTCGCATCGGCTTATCGATACTGGCCATCATCATTGTGGTTGTCGCAGGTTTACTTGGAGTTATTGATTTGAACCCAAGCCCTTTATCTGGACAGAGCCCCCTCGAAGTCACCGCAGAGTAAGCAAGGAAGTTGAAGTCTAAGGTTTGATATCCAACTTGGGCGCAACCGGCGCGGTTGGTTCATGGTTGGCAAACCTTTCAAGCAGCGAGTGAGGATCAGTATCCGCCATAACAAGGTTTCGGTGTTGTGGCTTCATGAAATCTTCACCGCAAGCATGATCAAGAAACGTTAGCAGTCCATCGTAGAAACCACTGATGTTCAGTAGTCCACACGGTTTTTTATGAAAACCGAGCTGCGCCCAGGTCAATACTTCAAACAGCTCCTCCAGGGTTCCAAGCCCTCCTGGCAACGCTATAAAGCCATCGCTACGCTCAGCCATGGCAGCTTTTCTCGCGTGCATATCCGCGACGACCATAAGCTCCGTCAAGCCTTCATGAGCGACCTCAAAATCAACCAGTGATTCCGGAATTACACCGATAACCTTGCCCCCACCAGCCAACACTCGGTTCGCCAGTGAACCCATGATGCCAACATGCGCACCGCCATAGACAAGCTCAATGTCTGCCTCAACCAGGGCATCAGCCAAGGCATGACTGGCCTGCGTGTAGTCATCACGTTTGCCAGTGCTAGAACCGCAAAAGACGCACAACGAACGAATCGTTGTACGCCTTTTTTGAGGTGTCACCTTGTCTTGCAAATGGGTGGCTACAGCAAATAAACGAAGATAAAGAGACCCAACCAGACCACATCGACAAAGTGCCAATACCAGGCAGCTGCTTCAAACGCGAAGTGATTGGTTTCGCTGAAATGCTTGCGCGTACCGCGCAGCATGACAACCAGTAACATGATCGCACCCATTGTCACGTGAAAGCCATGAAAGCCTGTCAACATGAAGAAGGTTGAACCGTAGATACCACTGGTCATTTTCAAATTCAGGTGAGCGTAGGCTTCGTAGTATTCCAAGGCCTGCAGACCAACAAAGAGAAATCCAAGGCTAACTGTTGCCAATAACCATAAAACGAAAGGTTGGCGTTTGCCTTCACGAATAGCGTGATGCGCAAAGGTACAGGTAAGACCACTGGTTAATAGCAAGAGTGTGTTGATCAAAGGCAGACCAAACCAACCCATCTGAGTAAAGTTACCGCCAATGCGCTCAGGTCCATCACTTGGCCAAACATAATCGTGACCGCTGTAGAGAACTGCATTGGTCATGGCAGCACCACCACCGCCGTCGCCACCAAGCCAAGGTCCTGAGAACTGACGTGCATAAAACAAGGCGCCAAAGAACGCTGCGAAAAACATGACTTCCGAGAAGATGAACCACATCATGCACATGCGGAAAGAGGTATCGACCTGGGAGTTGTAAGTGCCTGACTCAGACTCCTTGATGACCGTACTAAACCAACCAAACATCATGACGATAACGATGGCCGCACCGATCATGGTCATCGTTTGTCCACCCGCGCGATCATTCAACCAGGTGGCGAAGCCATAGAAAAAGATAAACAAGCCAATAGAACCTACGATCGGCCATCTTGCTGCGTGCGGGATGTAGTAACCGCCGGTTGCGCTACTCATTAAAAAGTCCTGGACGGCTTGTCGCCGTGTCGAGAGAGTGATAAATCATTAGCTTTGATCGGCTGACTTGAAAAATGTATAAGACAATGTCACTCGATCAACATTGATCGGCAAATCAGGATCAATGATGAAGGTCACCGGCATATCGCGTGACCCATTTGGTTCAAATACCTGACGCGTGAAGCAGAAGCATTCGGTTTTGTTGAAGTATTTAGCCGCAGCAAAAGGCGTCACGCTGGGAGTTGCCTGACCCACAACTGTTTGGTTGCTGAGGTTTTCTGCAAAGTAACTGGTCTGGTATGTCTGACCAGGAGTCACCGTCATGGTCTTTTGTGCCGGTTCAAAAACCCACGAACCTGAGGCGTTGATACTGGCGGTAAATTCAACGATCACTTGCCGATCAGCTTTAGCGTCGTTTGATTGTTCCAAAGCGACAGCCGCGCTGACACGACCAGTCTTGCCATTCAAGCCAGTGATGTCGCAGATGATGTCGTAGAGCGGCACCATCGCATAACCAAAACCGAACATGAACACTGCGGCCGCCAGCGACTTCAACGCGACTTTCGTGTGCGAGCGCGGGTGCGGCTGCGAGCGCGAAGTTGCCATTACACCTGCCCCCTTCCCAAGAGGATGTACGCAATACTGCCGACGTATAAACACAGGGCAACGACGGCTAGAAACAACGGCAGACGATAACGCTGCAAGAAGCTGCGCTCGTCTACCGTATTTTCTTCCTTATCCTGATTCATACCAGCTGTTGCTGTAGTAGCTTTCACCAGTCGCTCGTCTAGCGAGTAATGGTTGAAGCTTGAATGTCAGGTGCCGTTTCGAACGTGTGATACGGCGCAGGCGATTCAACAGTCCATTCAAGACCACGTGCCCCTTCCCAGACTTCACTGGTTGCCTCTTTACCACCACGAATACACTTGACGATGATGTAGACAAACATCAGCTGACTGAAACCAAAACCAAAAGCACCAATCGTTGCGATCATATTCCAATCGGCAAACTGCAGACTGTAATCAGGGATACGACGCGGCATACCGGCAAGGCCAACAAAGTGCATTGGGAAGAACAAGACATTGACGAAGATGGTTGAGATCCAGAAGTGCATCTTGCCAAGCTTCTCGTCATACATATTACCCGTCCACTTTGGTATCCAGTAATAGGTTGCTGCCATCAATGAATAGATCGCGCCTGGTACAAGTACATAGTGGAAGTGAGCAACCACGAAATACGTATCGTGATATTGAATATCAGCTGGCGTGATCGCAAGCATCAATCCAGACAAGCCACCAATGGTAAACATGATGACAAAGCCGATGGCGAACAGCATCGGCGTTTCAAACGTCATGGCGCCGCGCCACATGGTAGCGATCCAGTTAAAGACCTTAACGCCTGTTGGCACCGAGATCATCATGGTCGAAAACATGAAGAAGAGTTCTCCAGCGAGTGGCATACCCGTTGTGAACATGTGGTGTGCCCATACAATGAACGACAGAAAAGCAATTGATGCTGTTGCGTACACCATTGAGTCATAACCAAACAATGGCTTTCGCGCAAACGTTGGAATAATCGAAGAGACGATACCGAAGGCCGGCAAAATCAAGATGTAAACTTCAGGGTGTCCGAAGAACCAGAAGATATGCTGAAACATCACGGGATCACCACCACCTGCAGCACTGAAAAAGCTCGTGCCAAAGTAGCGATCAGTCAGGAGCATGGTGACAGCACCTGCAAAGACCGGAATGGTCGCAATCAACAGATAGGCGGTGATCAACCAGGTCCAGACGAACATCGGCATCTTCATGAACGTCATGCCAGGTGGGCGCATGTTGAAGATGGTTGCAACGATGTTGATCGAACCCATGACCGACGAGATGCCAAGGAAGTGAATCGCAAAGATCACAAAGGCAAAGCTGTCACCCATCTGCAGTACTAGTGGCGGATACAAGGTCCAACCACCCGCTGGGCCACCACTGTCCATAAACAGAGTTGCAAGCATGATGGTGAACGCAAATGGCATGATCCAGAAAGACCAGTTGTTCAAACGTGGCAGCGCCATATCTGGCGCACCGATCATCATCGGTATCATCCAGTTGGCAAGGCCAACGAATGCTGGCATGACCACCCCGAAGATCATGACGATCGCATGCATGGTGGTCATTGAGTTGAAGAACATCGGATCCACAATCTGGATACCAGGCTGGAACAACTCGGCACGAATAATCAGTGCCATGCCACCGCCAATAAAAAACATGATTAGCGAGAACCACAAGTACAGGGTTCCAATGTCTTTATGATTGGTGGTTGTTACCCAACGCATAAGACCTGGAGCTGGACCATGATGATCATGGTCATCACCGTGATCGTGCTGCTCGTGCTCACCGTGGTGTGTCACATCAGAACTCATTAGTTAACTCCTTCAATATTGTCAGTTAACGGCAGAGCAGCGACATTGTCATTGGCGCTCATGCCTTTACGCAGTGACTTGATATGCAGTGGCTGCAAGGTGTCGCCAGTGCTGTTGCCAAATGCATTACGTTGGTAGGTAATGACGGCAGCGATGTCTGCGTCGCTCAACACATGGCTGAACTTTGCCATCATCGTGCCTTCGATCCCTTGCATGACAGTTGCAACGTGGGCGTCGATGTCACCAGTGACAACATCACTACCGGCGATCGCAGGGAACATACCCGGGATGCCCTGCCCTTCGGCCTGATGACAGCTCATGCAATTGTTCTGATACACCTGCGAACCCGCAGTCATAAGATCCTGATGTGCCCATTGACGATCACTCGCCTTATCCAATGCGGCAATCTCAAGCTTTTTATCGGCAACCCAAGTGTCAAAGTCTTCTTGCGAGACCGCGCGAACGACGATAGGCATAAAGCCATGGTCGCGACCACACAGCTCCGCACACTTACCTCGGTAAACACCGGGTTGATCTATGCGCGCCCAGTTCTCGTTGATAAAACCAGGAATCGCATCTTTCTTGACCGCGAGATCTTCAACCCACCAGGAATGAATAACATCACCAGCTGTGTGCAGGAAACGAATCTTCTTGCCAACTGGAACTACCAGCTCGTTATCGACTTCGCGCAAGTACACATCTTCAGCACCATTGAAATCTGTGCCCGGGAACGCCGACGCGAGATCTATATCGCTGCCCATTTGGCGTGCCTTGTTATGTTCAGGTGCTAGTTGGCTGTAGAACTCAAGCCCTTCATCCATGTAGTCGTAATGCCAACGCCACTGATAGCCAGTGACCTTGATAGACATCTCGGAATCGCTGAAGTCTTCCATCTTGATCAAGACCTTCGCAGCCGGGATAGCCATAACGATAAGAATGACCAATGGCACGACGGTCCAGATGATTTCCACCGTGGTGCTTTCATGGAAAGTCGCGGGTTTGACGCCTTTCGATTTCCGATGCGCGATCATGGAGTAAATCATGATGCCAAAAACAATTGCACCTATCACGCAGCAGATATAAAAGATGCGCATGTGCAGGTCATAGACCTCAGCACTCACTTCTGTGACCCCACGGGTCATGTTCAACGCTCCCCAATCAGCCCAAGCGCCGCCAGAAAATAGCAACAGGCCAATAGACAGAAGCGCCCAACGCGTCAGGTTAGACGACATACTTCACTCTCCAATACTTGTATAAACCGTTTGTTTGACTGATTCGAAACACGGGCCATGACGAGCTCAAGGAATCCCTTGAGCATCGCGTGACGACAGCGCGGACTCCAGCGCGTCGTACAAGGCTCGTTTTTCGTCCCGATTCAGACAGGTGCCCAGCGCATAGGATTTTCCATGTGCACCAAGGCTCAATTCTCCCACCTCGAATTTACTCTCCGGACAGTGGTATTTGAGGTGGCTCCACTGGCGGGGTAATTCTACTGATAAATCCGGTGTAGTGTAGCCCCACTCGAGCGTGATGGCATGCGTATTTACGGTGATTACTTCTCTACGCGACAGACGCTTGAGGGTTAGATACAGACAAACGATGATCAACAGCACTTCTGCGCCGGCAAATGGCAGAACAAGCCATAGCCCGTAGGTGGCGAGCACAATGCCAATACCCAACACGATAATGCCAAGACTTGCCGCGAGATACAGATTTGCCCGCCAGCTCATCGACTGATTGCCTTGCACGATGAAACGCGTGGTGAATTCAGGTGCGGGACCGTCAACGCTCTCTGCGTTGGCTATCTGACGCCTATTGTCCTGAATCTCGATCATGTTTAAAAATTATAGCTACCAACCTTAGTGTAAACGTACTGGCGCGCTCAGCGATTGCGGGTGCCGCGAAGACTCTCAATTGATACTCGGTATTCGCCAGAACTGTTATTCCGATTGTTCTCAAATCCCTGTGTCTTGAGTTCGCCTTTCCAGCCATGACCCTGAACCAGTTCCACCGTTACTGGAAATCGCGGATGCTGCTCGGCCTTTGCTCTCAATACCTTACGCACTGACGGTGCCATCAGACCACGCCGACGGCCGTCAGCAATGTTAGACGCACCTACGCGAATCAGCTCCTCCTGCAGGGCATCGATGCTGGGGTAATCCACGGTCAGATTATCCCGATCAAGCACCGGCGCTGCGAATCCGGATCGGAGCATCGCATCACCGAGATCGTGCATATCGATCACTCCAAAAACATGCATTTGGGCGTCGATATCTGCCCACGCTTCGCGATATTCCAGCAAGGTGTCTGGCCCCACACTGGTGAAAAAGAACGCACCACCCGTATCCAGCACCCGTGCAACTTCGGCAAAAACCGCGTGCGGGGCGTGGCAAAACGGCAGCAGCAGATTTGACACGACCAGATCAAATTGTTGATTCGGGAACGGCAAATGATGCGGATCGCAGGCAATCATGGGTGGCGCTTTTGGTCGTCGTCTGAGCCAGGCTGGCCAACTGGATGGCCAATCGACCACTGCGCCGGGAGCTGGATCTGCGCCAATCAAGGTGGCATCAGGGAAACGCTCTCGCAAGGCCGCCATTTGATAGCCATTGCGACAACCCAGGTCCAGAATTCGGTTTGGCTTCATTGCCAGCACATCAAGGCGTCCAAGCAGACGCTCGCTCAGTGATTCATAGACCGCAGCAAACTGGCCAAAGTCGTCGCGGCATTTCAAGAACTGGCGCCGCACTTGACGCATTGAACTGGGTTGAGTTTGGGACATCGGCCTGGAGGCTGCTCACTTCTATATAGTGATGGGTTCTGAAACTCCTACAAGTGTACGCTGAGCTCAATCGTGTTTGCTGCCAATATCGCCTTTACCGCTCTTGTTCTGACCGTGCTTGCTTATCTGGCAGGGTCCCTGTCGACCGCCATCATTGTCTGTCGCGCCATGGGACTCAATGATCCTCGGCAAACAGGCTCCGGTAATCCGGGAGCCACTAATGTGTTGCGAATCGGCGGCAAACTGCCAGCGGCATTGACCTTATTGGGTGATGCGTTGAAAGGTTTTCTTCCGGTGGTTATCGCATCTCTGATCAGCTCCCACCCGCCAACCATTGCACTGGTTGGCATCGCAGCATTCCTCGGACACCTTTATCCGGTCTTCTTTGATTTTCGCGGTGGCAAAGGGGTTGCGACCGCACTGGGTGTGCTACTCGGCTTGAGCCCTTCAGTCGGTGCACTGGCCTTGTTGAGCTGGCTGGCGGTCAGCTTGTGTTTCCGCAAGTCCTCACTCGCCGCTCTGGTAACGTTTGTTCTGGTGCCCTTTTATCTGTTGACTGCTGGCGAGCAGGTCTACGCGCTGGCCTTTGTGCTGATTGGAGCATTCTTGTTTTACACCCACCGAGAAAACATCCAGAGACTTATAAAAGGGACCGAGCCAGAAATCGGCAAACGCAGTTAGGTAAGAGCAACTATGCGAGCGCAGTAAAGCTGGAGCAGTTAGCTAGCAGAATCGATTGGCCAACGAGGACGCACCGTCACATCAAGATCAGTGAATTGCCCACGCCGCAAACGTTCGGCGCCAGCCAGTGCAATCATGGCACCGTTATCCGTGCAGAATTCAAGCGATGGATAAAACACCTGATACTGCCCTCGACGCCCAAGTTCATCCATCGCTGATCGCAGGTGGCGATTGGCACTGACGCCTCCTGAGATCACCAGGCGAGAATGCCCACTTGCCTTTAGCGCCCGTTCGCTTTTGTTCACCAGCACATCCACCACTGCTGCTTCAAAACTAGCCGCAAGGTCGGCCAGAAACGGATCCTCACTCGGCACATGCGGTTTTCCTCCAGCCGAATCTCCTGAGGACTCTGCGCTATTTGCACGAAGTGAATCAGCATGCGCCTTGTAGCGGGTTATGGCGGCGGTTTTCAAGCCACTGAAACTGAAGTCCAAGCCAGGCCGATCCAGCATCGGACGCGGCAATGCCACGCGAGCAGGGTCTCCCTGCAAGGCTAATGAAGAGAGCGCCGCACCGCCGGGATACGGCAAACCCATCATTTTCGCCGTCTTGTCAAAAGCTTCCCCGGCTGCATCATCAATGGATTCACCGAGTAAGTGGTAGTCACCGTGCCCGCGCACATCAACAAGTTGAGTGTGACCGCCAGAGACCAGTAGGCAGACAAATGGGTAGTCTGGTGGATCAGCATCGAGCATCGGGGATAGCAGATGCCCTTCCATATGATGCACCGCGAGTGCTGGACAATCGAGCGCCCAGGCCAGTGATCGAGCCATCATGGCGCCGGTGAGCAAGGCACCGGCAAGTCCTGGCCCTGCGGTATAGGCAATCGCGTCGATATCTGATTTTTCAATATTTGCCGCCTCCAGTACCTCTCGGGTCAATGGCAGCAGGCGCTTTATGTGGTCTCGAGAGGCTAGTTCCGGCACAACGCCGCCGTATAAAGCGTGCAGATCGATCTGGCTGAACAGGCGATGTGCCAGCAGTCCACGCTCGCTACAGTAAAGCGCCAGCCCCGTTTCATCACAGGAGGTCTCACAGCCGAGCACGATCATCGAGAGAACACCTAAAGGGTTGTGGATTTTGTGGAACGAAAACCGCTATACTAGAGAGCTTTCCGCGCTCAAGCCCGAGAAATTTAACAAATGCCATCAGTACGAGTCAAAGAAAACGAGCCATTTGAAATGGCTCTCCGTCGTTTCAAGCGTTCTTGCGAGAAGGCAGGTGTTCTTACCGAAACCCGCCGCCGTGAATTCTACGAGAAGCCAACGACTGAAC
>CAZQOI010000022.1:41808-43605 GCA_964594905.1 uncultured Granulosicoccaceae bacterium | reverse complement strand
TTGATGAGCCCACAATCAAAAAGAACCACTGACATGATTTCGACTAAAGCAGACTACCTAAGTTGCCTCTGGAATCGAGCCCTGTCTTATCTAAAGTCCGCGCTTTGCGTAGTTTCGCTCAGTGCAGCGCTCGTTGGCCAAAGCAATGCAGCCGAAGGCCGACAAGTCACACTCACTGGAGAGATGATTGACACCTGGTGTTATGTATCGCAAATCATGGGTTCATCGTCGGTGGTTGTTGGTACTGCACACCATGTGTGCGCGGTCTGGTGTGCGGCTGGTGGAATACCGGTAGGCCTCCTCAACAATGAGGACAAGAAGGTTTACATGATCCTCTCGTTCGAAGGAGATGATACGAGTGTCGCCAATGAGAAACTCCTCAACCTGCAAAGCCACGAACTGACAGTAAAAGGCACTGCTTTTGATCTGGATGGCTTGAGTTACCTGAATGTCGAAGAGGTTATTTCCGACAACGGTATCGTCAACCTCACGCATGAACAATTTGGCATCGTGCCGGGGCAGGCAAGACCATGAGTGCGGACGCTGTAATGAAAAAAATAGATACCACTGAGCGCAGTCATCTCAGTACAAAACAAATAAAGACTGGACAAAGCATGCGATTGTTTGGATTTGCCATACTCTTCGCATCTGCAATATTGACAACAGCTTGCGCCACACCCGTTGGCGAGGTCTCGTCCTGGCCCATCACCAATGCAGAAACAAACGAACTCTCCGGTCAGGTCGTTGATGTAATGTGCGAGCTTGGTGGCAACTGCGCCGACAACTGTGGTGACGGTACACGACAACTGGCAATCAAAACAGAAACCCTCGGTACGGTTCTGGTCTCCAAGAATCTAAACAATTACTCGGGCGGAGCGGATGAACTCTCGCCATTCTGCAATCAAAACGTCACCATAAACGGACTGTTTACAGAGCACCAAGGTGTGCGGTTTTTTCAGGTTCAGAATATCCGACCACCAGGTGGTTCATGGCAAAGGGCTAATCGTTACCTACAAGCATGGTCAGAGCGCAGTGGCAAACCACCCTCCAACGACTGGCAAGACCAGGATGAACGTGTCAGAGAAATTATCGAACGTGACGGAAGGCTGGGCTTAGGTCCAGATGCGGACGACGAATATTTTAACTAAATCGTTAGTGCCAAATCTAAGTACGCATATCACGCATGAATATTAAATCCCAGCTTTATCGATTATGGCCAAAGCCAATATTAACAACGAGTTTGGCTGCGCTGCTTGTCATTCTTACTGCCACACCCGCTGTAGTGTTTGCTCACGCCGGCGAGAATCATGATGATGCCAGCGTAACGGTGAATGTCGATGCGTCAGACAATAATTCTGGAACGTCAAATGTTTTGCCGGAAAGCCTCTCCAACATCGGTGGCCCTTTCTCACTAGTGAACCATCTTGGCGAGAGCGTTACAGAACAGAGCTACGCCGGCAAACACATGCTGGTATTTTTCGGTTACAGCAATTGTCAGGTGATGTGTTCTATTTCCTTGAAACGAATTGCAGATGCCTTGACCATTTTGCAAGCCGATTCCGATGCAACACTCACCAAGTTCAACCCCTTGGTCATCACTGTTGATCCTGCTAATGACACGCCAGAACAATTACGTAGCAGTCTGTCAGCTTATCATTCATCATTGACTGGTCTGACTGGAACGCTAGAGCAGCTCAAGCCTGTGTACAAAGCCTATGGTCAAAAGCCATCGGTACTTGAATTCGGATTCAACGGCAATCCGGTTGTCTCACACTCGTCTTACTTTTTTCTGATGGG
>CAZQOI010000022.1:34450-41708 GCA_964594905.1 uncultured Granulosicoccaceae bacterium | reverse complement strand
GACCCAACAAATTTTCAACTGAACAATTGCTCGACACAACGCAATTTATCTGATGAAGGTCGCGAACAAGCCAAAAGAATCGGTGATTACCTGCGCGCCAACAAAATAAAAATCGCCAGCATTTTTTCAAGCGAGTGGTGCCGTTGTATGGAAACAGCCCGTTTACTGGACTATGGCGAGCCTCAAAAACTACCTACGGTAAATTCCTTTTTTCAGGATCGCAGTACTGCACAGGATCAAACTACAGACCTGGCCACGAGGTTAGAAAATTGGATAACTAACAACAAACAAACTAGACTCATCGTGACACATCAGGTAAATATCAGCGCGCTGACCGGGGAGTATGCAAGCTCGGGGGATATGGTGATTGTCACAGTCATTGATGGCGAACCTACAGTATTAGCTAAAATCGCTGCGCGCTAAAACCAGCGACAAAGCTAATTGTGAACCAGTTCACACATTATTAAATGTGAACACAGTTCTCACACGGAATTCGATAACTAACTCATTCGAGGTGGAGTTTGCCAATTATACTCGCGAGTTCAATTAACGTAGAAGAATATCTATGAGTCAGTCAGGGCAAGTCCACCACCTCTTCTCTCGCCAGCTCCAAAGCGCTAAGACATCTTGTATTAGATTAACACTGGCCGCCTTCGCTTTATTTTCTTTCAGCCATGCCGTGCATGCAGACATTATCGGGTCGACACACACGACTCTGGTCTCAGAGTTCGCCTCGTTCAACACCCCGGGTGTAGTCGATGGTCGTGTTGAGGCTATCGCTGTCGATGGCGACACGGTCTTTGTAGGCGGTAGCTTCACGCAGATACATGACCCGCTGAGTGACGAGATAATCGATCAACCCTATCTGTTTGCTTACAGCAAATCCTCTGGCGATATTCTTCGTGATTTTGATCCAATACTAAACAACGACGTCTTCGCACTCGAAAAGACTGGTGAAGGCACAGGTGTTTTCGTTGGTGGGGTATTCAGCAACATCAACGGCGTTATCCGCAGAGGACTCGTAAAACTCGATAACAACGGTGATCGCGTATCAGGTTTTGGAGCTCGTCCCAATGCATCGGTCAAAACCATGGTGCGATTGAACAATACGCTTTACCTTGGTGGAGTCTTTGACGAAATCAGCGGCACACCTGTCGAGCATCTGGCAGCAATTGATACTGTCACAGGTGCAGTGGATCCAAACCTCAACTTCGACTTCGAAGGTGTAATCTCGACGACAACCATTAACGGTACACAAAGTGTTGATGAACTTGACATTACGCCAGACGGTCAGCTCCTCGTTGTTGTCGGAAACTTTTCAACTATTGATGGCATCAGTCGCCCTCGCCTTGCAGTTATCGAGTTGGGAGGTCAAGCAACAGTATCGGCCTGGAACACTAATGTATTCGATATTCAGTGTCCCTCACGACGGTTTCCTCAATACATCCTTGGTATGGATATCTCTCCCGATGGCTCATACTTCCTAACCGCATCAACAGGTTTCCGTATTATTGGTAACCCTGCTTGTGACACGACAGCTCGTTACGAGCTAACTGATTTGACCAACACTGACGTTCAGCCTACCTGGGTGAACTACACAGGCGGCGACTCAGTCTACGAGGTCGTTTCAACAGGCCATGCTGTATACATTGGCGGTCACTTTGAGTTTCTCGATAATGATTTTGGTAACGGCAACATTGCAGGACCGGGATCTTCACAGCGAGCAGGTCTCGCTGCACTCGATCCGCTCAACGGTCTGACCATACGTGACTGGCAATCTGATCGTAGCCCCCGTGGACTGGGTGTCTTCGCATTACTATCCGAAGACGAAGGTGTTTACTTTGGTGATGACACAGACTTCCTGAACGGTACCGAGCACGAGAAGCTCAAGTTCCTGCCATTGTCGTCCAACGCCATCGCGCGACCAGATGCACCGACGCTCCCTACAACAATAATTACCACGGCAGGAAATTCGCTAGTGGGTTCTACTTTTAATGGGACGACGCCTGGTGCAGCAATGCAGCTACTCAACTCAGGCTGGCAAAACGCTCGTGGTGGCATGTTTGTCGGTGGAAGACTATTCCATGCTGACGACAACGGCACGATGTTCTCAAGCGAGTTTTCCGATGGTTCATTTGCATCGCCGGTAGCGGTTGACCTTTTCGGCCAAACCGAAAGCGACTGGGCTCTGTCTCAACTCACCGCCATGTTTTTCGACTATGAATTGAGCCGCGTCTACTACACGCTCGCAGGCGACTCCCGCCTGTTGTACCGAGCCTTCACACCAGATACCTTGTTCTTTGGCAACGATGAATTTGTCGCTACAGAACAGGGCGATATTCTATGGAACGACGTCAGCGGCATGGATGTCATCGACGGTCATCTGTACTTCACTCGCAGCGACGGCACGCTCTACCGTGCAGACATCAATGGTGCCTCAGTCATCTCCGGCACCACAGTCGCTATTGACAACGGACGGGACTGGGACAACAACCTGTTTGCATTTTTAAGTGGCGGCGACCTGATTGGACAAGTTCCTGTTGCGGAAATTGAGTTTGAATCCTCTGGCTCACAAACGAACGGACGTTTTCGCACATTCGAGTTCGAAGTTGCTGCCGGTGAACCGGTTGACGTTCGCCTGGATTGGGTGGACCCAAGTGCCCAAGTCAATCTCTTTGTTCGGGATGCAAGTGGCACAACAGTCGCCTCGGATAGCACATCGGTAGGTTCCCCGAAGTTTGTGACTGCACCAGCTGGTGCGGGCGGTACCTATTCTGCACGCGTACTTGTTCGGGAAGGCGCAACGTCATACACCCTGCAGATTAATCCAGTAGAGGGTGCCCCTGAGCCTCCACCTGCCCTCGCAGACTTTGTATTTGCCAGTAGTGGCAGTAATGACTCGGGTCGCTTCCAGCGTTTTGACTTTGATGTAATTGCTGGTGAGCTGGTTGAAGCTCAGGTCATCTGGGATGATGCATCGGCCGATGTGCGCGTTTTCCTTCGAGACGAGACCAACACCTTGATAGAACGCGATCTCGACGGCAACGGTTCAAGCCTGATTACAACGCTTGCTGAAACCACAGGTACGTGGTCAGTTGCAGTTCTGACCAACACCGAAACGGAAGTCAGCTATGATGTTCTGGTTGATACCGACTCCGACTTCACTGTGCCCGAGCCACTTGCTGAATTCGAATTCCGCAGCACGGGTAGCAATGACTCCGGTCGTTTTCAACGGTTTGATTTTGACGTCGTTGCTGGTGAAACAATAGATGCACAAGTCATTTGGGACAATCTCGATGCTGACCTGCGTATCTTCCTGCGAGACGAAAACAACAACTTGATCGTCCGCGACACAGACGGTAGCGGTTCTCCGGCGATAGTCTCTACAATTGCCGCAACCAGCGGCGAGTGGTCATTGGCAGTCCTTGCCGACAGCGATACCCCCGTCGACTACGACGTTCTGATTGATACAACTGACGAAGATGCGCCTGTCAACGTACCGCCACCGGTTGTTACCAATATTGCATTGACTGGTAACGCGTCGCAATCATCCACAGCGTTTGGTGGAGTCGCATCACGTGCCATTGATGGCAACACAAGTGGTGTATACAACCAAGACTCGGTTACCCACACTGCCAATTCCAATCAGCCAATGTGGCAGGTCCTGTTGTCAGATACCAGTACGATCGAGAGCATCGTTCTGTTCAACCGAACCGATAACTGCTGTACCTCTCGTCTGACGAACTACACGGTATCTATCCTTGACGACAATGGCACAACCTTATTCTCAGAGTTCTTCAGCGATGCACCCGATCCGTCCAATACTATTGTTGTCGGCAGTGTCGTCGATGCAGCGACGGTTCGAGTTGAGCTGCAAGGTAACAATGCTGTACTGTCACTCGCCGAAGTTCAGGTATTTGGCTACGCGCAATAAGAGTACTTACGTATAGGTACGCCAGCAGTTGATCAGATAACTTGACTCTGCTGGCGTATCTTTAGTGAGTATTTGTTGATTGACCCCAGTATCGCAACAACATATTCCTCAGAGCAGTATCACGTGCCCGTTTGTTCTTGCTCAAGGCACTTAAGTAATCGTTGTTGATCAAGCTTGCCAACCCATGTAACTGTGCCCAGGTGGCGAAAACATCATTCATGACAAGCGAGTCTGTGTAGGGGTTTTCCCCCGTGAGTGACTGAATCAATCCCACCAGGTGATCAAATGCTGCATTGCCAGCCTGTTGAAAGTGCTCACTATCTCGGCGTGGTCGCTTTGAGGAAAATATCAGTTCGTACAGTTCTGGATACTTTTTGGCAAATTCAACATACCCGCTCGCCGCCGCCATAAGCTGCTCGATTGGCTCATGAGAGGCCTTTTTCTGATGTCGAATCTGGGTTGCCAGAAAACGCTGCCAGCCAACAACCGCGAGCTCTGTTAGTAGACCGGGCACATCATCAAAATGATGTGCTGGAGCAGCATGACTGACTTCAGCAATTCGCGCGACTCCTCGTAAGGAAAACTTCTCGATCCCACTCCTTTTCAGTTCTGTTTCAGCCGCCGCCAATAGCGTTTTGCGTAGATCGCCGTGGTGATAATTGCTTTTTTTTCTCATGCGCAGCTTTGGCTTGATTAGTGTGGACGAATATTACTCCATATCTTGACAGTGTCAACATAGATCTATTATTCTACTCCCAACATATCTTTACAGTGTAAAGTTTAGAAGTCTATTTGTCGTAACGAATCTGTAAAAGGACCGACACTATGATTGAAACATCACCCGCCGCTTTGTTCCAATTGGCCAACACCTCTGCACTGGCAGGATGGATATGGCTACTGATCTGGATGTATCTACCAGAAGCTGCACACAATCGCCTTCGGTATGCAGGTTTAATCTTGCCACTTATGCTAGCAGTGCTTTATGCCGGATCTATGCTGGTGCACTTCAGTACAGCGAATGGTGGATTCGATACCTTGGCAAACGTGATGGCACTTTTCACCGAACCCGGAATGGTGCTGGCAGGTTGGGTGCATTACCTCGCTTTCGATCTTTTCGTCGGCTGGTGCATTGTGCATGATGCTCGTCAACACAAATTCAACCGTCTTATTATTATTCCCTGCCTTCTGTTTACCTTTATGCTCGGGCCAGTTGGTCTCTTGTTATACGCAGCCATTCGCCTTGCCCACCAGTTCGCAAATTCACCCGCAGGAGAAACATCATGAGCACTTTGACGCGAACCCTACCTGCGATTGATAACTACACCCTGATACGGAGCCTGAGATTTGGGTATCCGAGTCTCTCTGCCTGCGCGATCTTTCTCTTAGCGCTGTTGCCGATGCTTGGCATGGCCATATTACTGGACGAGCGCACAGTGCTGGACATCAACATCTGGGTCAAACCGATCAAGTTTTCAATTTCACTGGCAATCTACACGCTAACACTCTCATGCTACTCGATCTTTTTACCTAGCCAATGGCGCAACAGTCGTTGGTTCAATTACTACGTTGCGTTAGTAATTTTCACCATCATTGGTGAAATGATCTGGCTAATATATGCAGCATCGATCGGTGAACCGTCCCATTTCAATCAAACACATCCAGTTCTCGCACCGGTTTACCCATTGATGGGTGTATTCGCCACGGTATTGACATCTCTCAGCCTGATTATTGGTATCGGTATCATTCGAAACAAAGCGAGCTCACTGTCGCCGACACTAAAATATTCGCTCGCCTACAGCTTGATAGCCACTTTTATCCTGACCATGTTCATCGCAGGGCATATGGCAGGAGGACCAGCGCAATCACACACAGTGCTGCCAGCCGGCGTAACAAGTGTGAATGAATCTCATGCAATTCCTATTTTAGGTTGGCTATTGGCCGCTGGAGATTTACGAGTAGCTCACTTCTTTGCCACGCACGCGCTTCATGGAATACCACTGATTGCGTGGCTGCTTAACACAGTTTTATCCAGGCATTTACCAACGTCAGCTAAAGGCGGTAGGGCTGTAGGTATTACATTGACACTTGCTTATAGTATTCTGGTTATCGGTTTATTTATTCAGGCAAAGGCAGGCCTCCCGTTTCTGCCACTGAATGCCTAAAGGCAGCAATTCATTTTTCGTCACTATGCGTAATAAACAAAAATCAGACGCTTTAAAAAACTCGCACACAGGCAGTTTTTCTCGCCGTCATCTGCTCTCTGGCGGGCTGGCAATCTGTGCGGCTAGCGTTCTGGCGTGCAGTCGTACGTTGGCAGATGATCTACCGAGTTCCAATGGTGAAGAAAAGTCAGACTTCTCATCAGACCAGGAGCGGGTTCGAACACAGGGAATTCTCGAGAAATTTGCGAATCAAGCAAAACAACAGGACCGTATAAAAGCTGTCGTTGTATCAGTAAATGGAGAAACCTTTCTAAGTGAAGCTTTTCGAGGGCCAGCCATAAATCGTGCAGTTAACATTAAGTCAATGTCAAAATCAGTAGTTGCCACCCTGCTCGGAATTGCGCGACAGAAATCAATTATCAGTTCACTTGATCAGACCCTGGGTGAGCTTACACCTGAGCTTCTTCCACGCGGGATTAGTAAAAAAGTTGCCGAACTGACGCTGGAAGATTTAGTCACTATGCGAGCTGGCCTGGAACGAACCTCAGGACGAGCTTATGGAACCTGGGTGAACAGTAGCCATTGGGTTCATCATGTGTTGTCTCGCCCGTTTGTTGATGAACCCGGCGGACGCATGTTGTACTCGACAGGCGATACGCATGTATTAGGTGCAGTGCTGACTCAGTTGACGGGTCGCAGTTTGTACCAACTTGCAAACGAGTGGTTAGGAAAACCCTTGGATATTGATTTTGCGCCCTGGACTCGGGACCCACAAGGTTACTACTTGGGCGGCAATGAAATGTCACTGTCTCCATTGCACATGGCAAAGCTTGGCGAACTGTATCTCGCCAATGGTGAGATTGGTGGTCAGCAACTACTGGACTCGAACTGGGTTCAAGACGCATTTACCCAACGAACGCGATCGGTATACTCTGGAGACGGTTACGGTTACGGCTGGTTTCTGCGCAACTTAGCAGGTGTGCCATCAGCCTACGCTCGGGGCTATGGTGGTCAGGTAATGCATATACTCCCAGCCATGTCATTAGTAGTCGTTATAACTTCTGATGAAACACAGCGAGCACGTAGCAACGGCTACATGAGCACGTTGCACAATATGGTTGCTGACAACCTTGTTGCACCGCTTAGAGACAGCTAAATTTGG
>CAZQOI010000022.1:0-34350 GCA_964594905.1 uncultured Granulosicoccaceae bacterium | reverse complement strand
GCACAATATGGTTGCTGACAACCTTGTTGCACCGCTTAGAGACAGCTAAATTTGGCGTGTTAGCGCCTGACCTTATTCAAACAAATGCCGTCGCAAAAAGCGTGGTCGCTACCAAAGTCAGGTTGCGAAATTGATTCAATATTATTTCTCCTCCTCTGAATTGCCAGAAATATGGCTAGACCTTCGAGTTTGCTCGACTCGAGGAGTTTTTACATGCGAGGCACTTTTCGGGTGATTTGCACTGTGTCGAATGTGCTGGAGGCCTCAATTTTCCAACATAGGTCAACGAGCCCCGAGTAGGCTCAATGTTCTGGAAAAATCAAACTACACGCGTAATTCGGTAAATATTGATTTAAAAATTCGATGCAAATTCGCTTATATCTGATCAATAAGAGTATCAATTGAATTGCCCCTACATTACTCTTAAACTTAAAAATAACTTGGTGAGTTTTCACCTACTGAGATCCTCCCATGCGTTTTGACTTCATTCCAAATTTCAATATTGGTCAAACAATACCGTGGCATCAGACCTTGGAAATGATGCGTGAACAAACCTCATTAGTTGAACAAGGCAATTTCACCACGGCATGGTTTACTGAACATCATTTCGCACACAATGGCTTTTTAAACGCGCCGCCCAATCCCATTCAGATGTGCACTCATATGGCAGCGCACTTTCAACGGATTCGTGTTGGCACCTGTCCTGTCGTGTTACCAGACTGGCATCCACTGCGTGTCGCAGAAGATGTCGCCATGCTTGACAACATGTCACTGGGTAGATTTGATTTTGGTGTAGCCAAGGGTATAAATGAAAGACAAACCATCCAGTTCAACCTGCATGCTGATCGCAGGGACAACGCTAAAGTTATGCGGCTCTACCAGGAAAGCCTTGAGGTAATACTCAAGGCCTGGACGAACGAAGCATTTACTCATGAAGGCGAATTCTACAAATTTCCTGTACCTGGTTGGAAAGAGACCAATCGTTTCTTTGCACCACTCGATGAGCGCTATCACCAGGCAGACGGTGAGTACAAAGCGATGTATGTACATCCAAGACCGTTTCAATACCCTCATCCACCCGTGTGGTTAATGTCTAACGCGCCACCAACTTTCGAACTTGCAGGTTCAAAAGGATGGGGTGTAGTCGCGATGGCATCGGCACCAAAACGAATGCTGGCCTGTTGGGAACCCTATAGGGAGGCCAGATCGAAGGCGACAATGAGCGATGTAAACCTGGGTGACGGCGTTGGAGTATGCACGTCGTTCTACGTAGGCGAATCCATGGAAGAAGCGGCACGCACCATCAGACCAGCAGTTAACGCATACTATGAATTGCTTGGTGGTTCCCGCCCAATGGGCGAATGGACCAAAAATGGTTACCTCGATATTGGCGAAGAAATGACGCCCGAAATTGACAATATGGACTGGTTTGATTTCCTGAATTCGCGCGGCATTATCATGGTAGGTGATGCACAATTTGTGATTGAAAAAATCAGCCAAAGCCGCGAAGCCATTAACCTTGATCACCTTGTACTAATGCAGCAGTACATTGGTGTACCTTACAAAAAAATTCTTGCCAGCCTGAACCGCCTGATTGAGCATGTTGTTCCTGTGTTTGGAACACAATCTCGCGTGCAAAAGGAGAATACAAAACATGCTTAAAATTTGGGGTAGACCTTACTCATCGAATGTTATTCCAGTGATATGGACCGCCGAAGAGCTTGGCCTTGAATATAAACTTGAGCTGGCCGGAGGCAGTTTCGGTCAACTGGATACCGATGAATATCAGCGTATCAATCCAAATCGCATGATCCCTGCGATTCAGGATGACGATTTTGCGCTGTGGGAATCGAGAGCCATAATAAGATATCTGTGTGAAACTTACGGTTTGAACTCTCTATGCTCCGAGGATCTAAAAAAACGAGCTATCGCTGATCAATGGATGGATTGGTGTAGTACAAGAGCTTTCCCACCAGTTATTTGGGCATTCTTTGCAACAGTTCGAACTAAACCTGAAGAAAGAGACTCAGCGTTAATAACCAAGCATCAGGAAGAAGCCGCTAAGGTATTTCCCATACTCGATACACACCTCGAGAACCAAGAGTTTGTTGGTGGAAAGTCATTCAGTATGGCTGACATACCAATAGGTGCTGTTATATATCGTTACTTTAATATCGATATTCAGCGACCTTCGCTACCTAATGTGGAAGCGTGGTATGCACGACTGTGTGAACGCCCCGCATATCAACAACATGTTATGCGATTTTTCGGTACGACCCCTGAGGAATGGAACGAGCTTGAAATTGCCAGTGGCAACCTATGAAAGCATTCTCACTACTCTGACGGTAATATACCCGTCGTTTGGTATACGTTCCTGTGTGCATTGAAGAACCTAATGGAGAAACTTCATGATTGATGCTTTAAAGTTTCACGAGAGTTTCTCTCCAGAGGAATTTGATGCTCAATATAATTTACGCGCTGGTCGGCCAGACTATGAAGTCACCGTTATTCCCATCTGGCAAGAACAAAGTGTTCAGGCACGCGCATCAATCAACAATGAACTGGATATCAACTATGGCAACGGGGACAAGCAAAAGCTCGATGTCTTTCGTGGTGGAGATAAATCCGCTCCCACTCTAATTTATTTTCATGGAGGCTATTGGCAACGAGGTGATAAGTCAATCTACAGCTTTCTTGCAACACCGTTTGTAACCAGTGGCGCAAATATCGTCATTGTCGGATACGATCTCTGCCCTTCTGTCACCATCACACAAATATCGCAACAAGCGCGTGAAGCGATAGCTTACACATGGCGTAATGCCGCCGAACTTGGGTTGAATCCAGATCGCCTGATTGTCATGGGACACTCCGCAGGCGGGCATATCACTCAGATGATGATGGGCACCGACTGGCCAGAGCTTGGTGAAGACCTTCCTGCCAACTTGATAGCGGCTGGTGTTCCGGTCTCCCCACTTAGCTATCTGGAGCCCGTGCGCCTAACAGAAAAATTAAATAATGGGATACGCATGGATGCAGAAGAAGCGAGACGTGAGAGCCCAATGATCAATCACCACCCCACGACCAACGCGCCACAGATCGTAGTAGTCGGTGGTGCAGAAACTGCGGAGTTTCATCGTCAGGCGCAAATGTATGTTGACGCTTTTAACACTGATCAACGTACGGTCGAGCTGTATGTTGTCCCTGAGGTTGATCATTTTGACGAACTCAATGTACTAGCTAATCCGAACAGTCCATTCTTTAAGAAAGTTCGCACCTTGATGACAGACTCCATTTGAGAGCGCACAATGCCTATCAATGTTTCTCCGTACCGAAAACTTAGAATAAAACCAAATGGCTCATCTATAGCATCAGCCATTGATTCTTTACATCACATCACATCAGCTCAGCGCTGATCGTATTCATTATATGCCGGCTTCCAACACTACACGCTGAGGATAAAGCCCCACTACCCGACTATGTGATCGATTTCTACGGTGCACCTCCGGTTATTCCAGAAGGCCCGTTACCCGATTCATTGAAGCGCGCGGTACGAATTGCTTTTATCGGTAGTCTGGCACCCATTGGCAGTGTGACTCGATCAACGTGGGGAGAAGAACAATCAAAGGCTCTTGCAGAACTGGTTGCCGCAAAAGACCCAAGAATCGTCTGGTTAATCAGCGATCTGTTGCGCTTTACTTGGGAACGTGAACTCTATGACGAGCTCACTACAGCAGCGGCACATCTACTGGAAAAAGAATGGCAAACAGATAACCGATGGATTGAGATCACAGACCATCTTATCGCTTGGGATGTATCCGCCTACCCAGACTACTTGCGCGCCAAACGCGCACTATTCACCAATTTTCAGTATGGATGGGAAAATCTTTTTATCGAAGGTGATATTGATTGGCGAATGGTGTCATGGGGCGGTGTTCCTATCGACAACCGTGCGTATGACACGACAGATGTACCTTGCAGTTGCATACCTGCAATCGATAACCCCGAAGTCAGCAGTGCCATCGATGCCACCTGGCTTAAAGATGACGATATCGTCTTTGGCATAGAAGTGAATGGCGAGTACCGTGCTTATCCAAGACGCATCATGGAAGTTCGAGAAATGGTTAACGACACTTTAGGAGGCAGAGACTTAGGCATTCCCTATTGCACTTTATGTGGCGCTGCTCAAGCCTATTTTACCGATGAGCTACCCGACGGAATTCAACGCCCAGTGCTACGGACCTCGGGCCTATTGATTCGATCTAACAAAGTAATGTACGACATTACCACCGACTCAATCTTTGATACCTTCTTAGGCAAAGCCGTCACCGGGCCGCTGGCTGATATAAAGCTGCAACTGCAGCAGGCAACTGTCATTACCACCGATTGGGGTTGCTGGAAAGCCACTTATCCAAACACAACGGTACTCGTCGAAGCACTTGCCCTCGGCCGCGACTTCGATCTCCGTAACGGGCGCGACGCCAATGGGCCGATTTTCCCAATCGGTGATGTTGACCCGCGCCTGGCTGTTCATGAGGAAATCCTCGGTGCAACGACAGCATCTGGTAAACCAGTAGCGTTTCCAAGAGCACTCGCGTTTCTGGCGTTACAAGATGGTCAAGAAATTACGTTTGAAAATTTACGATTGAGGCTCGACGCTGGTGGCATCAGAATAATAGATATTGATGGCACCGATATAGCGAGCCATCAGGCGTTCTGGTTCGCCTGGTCGCAATTCTATCCCGAGACCGCGCTCTGGTCTGGGTAGACAGTCTTGTCGAGACGATGGGTTCAATCGCTTACAACGCTGAATTCACCAAATTTCTCAATAAATATCAACTGACAACAATTGTATCAATTCGGCTTTGAAACATTACTGGCGACAGCTAGAAGTTAGTGTATGCGGGCGTATTTTTACCGCCATCTGATTAATGATATTCAAAGAAAAATGACAATGCCTTCATCACTAAATATGTGCAAAGCAAGATTACACCTGTTTGGTTCAAAGTCTGTCTGGGCAATTGCGATCGTAGTCTTATTCTTACGACCAACCTTAGCTGACGACACTCTGATTCGAGGGCCCTATCTGCAGCAGGCAACTGACACCGGTGTCACTGTACGTTGGCGAACATCAAATGAGCAGGATGCTGTAGTGCGTTTTGGCACAGACGCAACAAACCTCGATCGTCTCGTCCGAGATCTGACGGTAGGCACTAATCACTCGATAGCGATCCAAGGGCTGTCTCCCGATACTCGTTATTACTACAGTATTGGCGACAGCAACAGTTCATTTACTTCTGGTCCCGATCAGTACTTTGATACTCATCCTGAACCGGGCAGCACAAACCCAACTCGTATCTGGGTATTAGGAGATAGTGGAACTGCCGATGCCAGAGCAGCACGAGTGCGGGACGCCTATGTTGGTTTTAATGGTGGTAGTCACGCTGACGTATGGCTGATGCTAGGTGATAACGCCTATAACGATGGCACAGACGATGAGTATCAGAATGCTGTATTCGATATGTATCCGCAGACGCTGCGAAACTCAGTTCTATGGTCAACATTAGGAAACCATGACGGCCACACCGCCGACTCAGACACACAGTCAGGCCCGTACTACGATATCTTCACATTTCCAAAGGCTGGCGAGTCTGGCGGAATTCCATCGGGCACCGAGGCGTACTACTCATTCGACTACGGCAATATTCACTTCGTTTCTCTGGATTCTTACGAATCCGCTCGATTTCCCTCTGATGCGATGGAGACTTGGTTGCAAAATGATCTAGCTGCAACCACTCAAGAATGGATAATAGCGTTCTGGCATCACCCGCCATATTCCAAAGGCTCTCATGATTCAGACAAAGAGGTGAGACTAGTCAGGATGCGAGAGAAGTTTTTACCCATCCTGGAAAATTACAACGTTGATCTAGTATTGGGTGGCCACAGTCATTCCTACGAACGATCGATGCTCATTAAAGGACACTATGGAAATAGCAGCACATTCGATAGTGTTCACATCGTTGACGGTGGCGATGGTGATCCTCTTGGGGCGGGAGCTTATGAAAAGTCACCAGATAACAACAATGGAGCCATTTTTAGTGTTGCTGGTAGCTCCGGCAAGGTACAGAACTCACCACTTGATCATCCAGTCATGGTCTCGAACGTAGTCGAGCTGGGATCTTTAGTTATTGATGTTCACGATAATCAACTGGACGCTGTATTTCTAAACGATGAGGGCGTGATCCGTGACAGTTTCAGAATCATTCACGACAAGACCGACACACCTCAGGACGAAAGCGAACTTAGCATCGCCGAGATTGGTAGTGGCGTACTTGATAAAACCAAGGTCGATGGTCCTAGTTGGCAACGCCTCAATTTTGAGCCACTAACAACAGGCACTCACACGATCAAGGTTGACTGGAACGGCGATGCGGAAATTCGCTATTCAATTTTCCGAGCCAGTGATCGGGAAAGACTTGGCAGAACCGACATTACCGACAGTCCGTCAACATGGACTGGTGAGTTCGATGCCTCAGAAAGCTACTATTTGGGCGTGTGGTCTGTATCTGGATCAACCGCTTATACCGCCACCATCGAGACCAGGGATGGTCAGCCTACATCGCCAGCCCCAGTTATCATCGGACAAGGTTCCGTTGACTCTACGAGAGAAAGTGCGCCGCGATGGGTGCGCATCAATTTCGAAGGGCTAGCCACAGCAACCCACAACATATCCGTGTCATGGGACTCTGATGCAGATGTCAGATTCAGGGTGAGAGAGGTGAACAACACGTCAGTCAGTCCAACCATCCGAACGGGGAGCCCCAGCGTATGGACTGGCGCGCTAGAAGCGGATAAAGAGTATTTCGTGGGCTTATGGTCTACTGATGACGTTGCGAATTTCACAGTAACAGTCGAAGCAACACACTCGCCGTAATTCAATGAATGATTTCTTTTACAGAGTTACTTGTTTACTTAAAAGCAGCGCGCTCGTTTTTGTTCTGTTTGCGAGTGATCTTGTCCATGCGCATGAAGCGCACGATAAAGAAATCCATCGGCTTGATCTGCAGTTACAACAGCTGGATTCAACAAGAACCGATGCCTTGCAAGTGTTGCTACGTCGGGCCGATTTGCACAGAAGAGAAAAGGACTGGAACGCAGCATTGGTTGATTACAACGCTGTAGCAACTATTCAACCAGACAATTCAGGCATGTTGCTGGGTATGTCCCAGCTTCACCTGGATCAAAATGATTTTCTCGCAGCATTACGGACATCCAAGCAAGTACTTGAACGGCAATCCAATCATATTCAAGCGTTATTACTGCATGCACGCGCTAAATCCGGACTTGGCGACAATGAACTCGTTCCCGATCTGTATAACCGGGCAATAAACCTCATGGAGAGTCCTAAACCAGAGCACTATATAGAACATGCACACTCTGTTTTGCAATCAAAGAGTGATAGCGCCCCTATTGACGCGATTGCTATTGTTGATATTGGCGCCAAGAGACTTAACCACCCTATCAGTCTCCACAGTTTTGCTCTCGAGCAAGAAATACAGTCCAAGCAGTATGCAGCGGCAGCGGCACGGATAGATCGAGTTCTAGCTATGCATCCACGATTATGGCTCTGGCATATAAAAAGAATTGAGCTATTGAAATCGCTAAATCGCGTTGAGGAAGTCTGCTCTTCAATAGCAACATTGGAAAATGAACTACGAGAGGTACCGCTGCAACGAAGACGAACGCAGGCGATGCAGTCTATTCAGGAACAAATAGACGACTTTCGATTGGAATGTACCAAATAAATGTGAAGCGTGTCTTGTTGCAATTCACTAAGTAGGCTTACTTACAAAACTCAATCGCAGAATTTCTTGAAACGTCGACAGACGCCAAGTGTATTTGCTGATTATTACCGGGATTACCGGCTTTTCGGTTTGCTATGCTGCGTTATGAATATTGTTAAAGGTTCTATTGTGAAAAATATCATTACATTAAAAATCCGCCTGCTAATAGGTATAACACTTATCTTTGCAACACATACTCACGCAATGGCTGGCGAGCTGCCAATTGTGCCCAATGTGCAGCTGGAGGGTGATCAATTGACCTGGGACGCTCTGGATGTAGCGACAGGCTATAACATCCATGTTGACTCCAGATACCTGACCACTGTTTTTGATATTTTTGAATATACGGTCACTGAAGTCGGCACATATACCGTTTTGGGCTTTAATGATGAAGGTGACTTTACACCTATCCGTGGCTCTGAGCAGCTGTTCTTCGCTGAAGGCGTTGACAATCGCACCCTTGTTAATCAGTTCACGGAGAATTTCTTTTACAGTACTCGGCGTTGTACCGACGTTAGCGCTGGAGAATCTTGTCTTGCTTCGTGTCCAGACTCAATCGGCTCATCTGATCCTAGCCAGTCGATTTTGATTCGTGGCGCTACAGGTGGTGCATGCAGCAGCTCGGATAACTTACCAATCAATTCAAGCATTTCCCCCGGCGGCTATACCTGCACAGTCTCTAGCTTTACCTCGACTGTCACAGCACAGGTTGTTTGTTCCACTGAGATTATTCCGCGCAACTAGAATTCACCATTTCCGATGACTGAAGTGGAGGTTCTGCCGAGCTCAGCGCCAGTCAAAATTATTCTAATCAAGGAAATTCATAAGAAACCAACAGCCTTGTATTAGACTCAAGATATGAAATCATCATTTATCTTTACTCTAATCGTTTCGATATTATTGTCGGGTGCTGCATTTTCCGAGACCGAGCCTGGTGTTCAGGCTCGCGACAAGATTGTATTAGTCCATGGACTCGGTCGATCTGAAAGAGCGATGTGGTTACTCGCAGTACGACTTGAGAAACAAGGCTTCGAAGTACATCGGATAGACTACAACTCGGTTCGTCTGTCTCCTGACGAAATCCTTGACGATGCCAGCGCGCAAATTCGCGAATGCTGTCTTGATCCCGACTCAGATGCAACAGGCAAGATTCATTTTGTAGGACATTCGCTTGGCGGCTTGGTCATTCGAGGCTACCTCCAACAGTCAGCACCAGCAAACCTCGGCAAAGTGGTACTTATCGGAACACCAAACGGTGGCAGTCCACTAGTTGATAAATACGGTAAACGTTGGTGGGCTCGTTTTTTCGGACCAACCACGAATGCGCTAGGAACTGGTAATGCTGATTTCCCAAGCCGACTCGGGGATCCAGATTATCCAATGGGTATTATCGCTGGCATCACACCGCTGAGCCCATTCTCAGATGATCTGCCTGGAGATGACGATGGTCTCGTCGAGGTCGATGCAACCCGTGTTAACGGCATGCAGGATTTTATCGTCCTCAAAGCTTCTCATGGTTTCCTGCGCTACAGCCCGCGTGTGGTACGTCAAGTTGTTGCGTTTCTACAGGAAGGGAAATTTGACCACGACTACTCGCCACCAAAACCAAAACGCTAACTTCACACGTATTTTCAAACCAGGAGAGTCATCTGAATTCTCCTTGTAGGGCGTTCTATGCCAGACCAGCAAAGATATCTGGCTTGCGAAACTAACAACCTCATTCTCTTACCGATCAGTAAGACCACAGCAGGGGGATTATCCAATTTGATAGTAAATTGCTCAATTCGATTGCCGATAACTTATTCAAGCACGCCCTCATTTCCACACAAGGCGTATTGTTATGGCCTATTACCGCTCTAATCTGATATTTCTTACCGTAGTCATTTTCACAAGTGCATGTGGTACCGAGGTGCCTAATGTGACAGACAATATGGATGTCGCCAGTTCACAATCAATTATTGCCACGGAACAAGGTGGCAGTAGCATCGAAGCCGTGCGTTCCGAAACGCCATCAGTTGAAATATCATCTGTCTCTCCATCTGTCTCATCACCTGTTTACTTCAACGACTTCTCCACAAAGGCAGATGGTGATCGCATCGATCAATTTGTAGCCTACCGAGATCCATTTGTAGTTAACCACACAACCGGTAGTTCGGACCATGCCTCTACAGGGGGTGTTAACTGTAGTGCTCCGGAGAATACACGCGTGCAAACTCGTGAAAGTCCCGCTTCGCATGTATACCAATGCTTACCTGGTGGCAATCCAGCCTTAGGACATCAAATGGCATTTGCGATGGACTCTTCAGGATACGGTTTTGTTGGTGCACTACCTGATCAAGTATTTGAAGGCGTTCAAGAAGTTTCGATAGACATCAATACAACGACAGCTGGATCTCGCAACTTCGTTGAAATTAAAATCATTCCCGCTGATCAGGTATATGTGAACGCAATGCCTTGCATCCCAGATTTACCTTGTAACGATGATTGGGATTACGACAATATCGATGGTGTTGGCGCTGGTACCGATTCACAAGAGGGAACCGGTTTAACTATCTCAACGCCTGACCAACCAGATGGGTTCGACTTTGATCAATACAACGCAGAATTACTCTCCAATGGCGACTATTCATACCAGCGCTGCAATGAAGTCGACTTTTGTTTCAAAGTAGCCGCGCACAAAACCAATACTGGCATTCGCGAACGCTACACACATATTTTTCGTGACAATGGCAACGGTACCTTGTCATTTGGAATCGAGCAGGCTGACAACACCTTCGCTTGGGTGCAAGCTCCTGGATCATTTCCCCAAGGCGCAGTACGTGTCGTGGTGGCATTTCACAACTACACCGGGACAAAAGACGGAAATGGACCCGGCTACAATGGCAATTTATCTCCGTCGACCGGCGGCTTTACTTGGCATTGGGATAATTTCTCGGTTGAGGCTGAATCAGCTACGCCATCGCTCGACTACTTTGGAGGTATTAGCGCCGATAGAATTGTCACGCCAGTTGGCTGCATTGCATTTGCACAAGGTCAGCGAACCTCTCTCAATAACACCGACATCGAACCCATGTTTCACTGTATCGATAACGAAGATCTCGACCTAATGATTTAGTGCATTTGTTAATTACTCGCCGCCCACTAGTTTCGAATCATGCTCGTGTTTTTCTTTGAGCCACTATACTGAAGACGATACCAATTACTATGGTAACAGCGCCCAACCAGGTAACAGTCGAGTACCGCTCACCGAGAAATAAGGTAGCAAAAGCTAGTGCAACTCCCGCGGCGATATAACCAATTTGACTTAAGTACGTTGGACCACCAACTTGCTGCAGCCTGAAGAATAAGCTGAACATAGCAACCGAAACAACAATCTGAACCAGGGCAAGTTCTTTAATTAACAACAAATCGAGTATTGCAGACGTCTGTGATGTCAACACAACAATGATGGACAATAGAATAGCGGCTGCAAGATTGGTCCCAGTCGCTAATTCGAAATGATTGGACCCCTTTGGCCAAGCCAGCGTTCTATATATGTTGCCGACAGCCAAAGACAGTGGAATGCAAAGCGCCACCAATATCCATGAGAGGCTTGCTGGTTGACCTACCTCCCCTCGACCAAGAGCAACGACAAAGCCACCTAAAAATCCCACCGCACTGCCAAATATCCCCAATGCATTTGGCATACGTACTTGCCATATCGAAGACAACACAAGTGTGAATATCGGCGACAAGGTATACAGAATTCCAGTAAAGCCTGAACCCAGTTTGGGTATCACATAGAAAATAAGAATATTCGGTAGCACGAGTGAACAAACAGACAACAACAAGTAGTACTTACAGTACTCGCAACTTAGATTGAGTTTTTTTCGCGACGAAATTTGTATGAAAAGCAATACCATACCCGCGCCAGTAGAAATCAACCAAGCCCAAACAATTGGAGAAATGGACGCTTCGACTGCCAACTTTCCTAACGGAAAAGTCAACCCCAGAAATATCCCCGTGAGAATTAACAATAACGCTGGTGAGTCCTTTAAACGCATCGCTTACTTTTACATGTGTCGTTTCAGATTGTGATCTCCACCCTTACCTAACGAAGTTCCAATAGCGTCAAGACGCAGGTGGCGAAACCCAGTATCGTATAGCAAAGCTGTTAGCCGTTTTCGAGCCAGCCAAGCTGAATCCCGAAACTGGCATAATTGCCAGATATAGTAAAATCTGCGAGGTGTCGTTTACGCGACAGACGCCTCATCGCACAAGTGATAAAACTTCACGGCTAATTTTCGGTACTGAGTCCTGATCCATGAGTAAAACTGTCGTCAAATCCTGGAATGAATTTGACCCGCTAAAGCACGTTATTGTCGGGCGCGCGGATCACACATGCATCCCGCCAAGCGAGCCAGCCACCGAGGCAAAGGTACCCGAAGACAGTGACATGCGTGGTATGTGGGGTCCGCGTCCACTGGAAACTGTCGAAAAGGCGAACGCACAACTTGATCAATTGGCAAAGACATTGGAAGAGCGCGGAATCACTGTTGATCGTCCGACACCAATTCAATGGAATCAAGCAGTCAATACACCGGATTTCTCCACAGCCAGTCAGTTTGGCTGCATGCCACCTCGGGATGTTTTGTTAACCGTTGGGCATGAGATTTTGTCAGCACCCATGTCGTTTAGATGCCGCTACTTTGAATACTTGGCCTATCACGATTTGATGCAGCGCTACTTTGATGAAGATCCAAATTTTCGTTGGGAACAAGCTCCACGCCCTCGCCTCGATGAACGATCGTATCAATCAGGCTACTTCGACGAGATCACCATCGATGACCGACTAAAGCGAACTGCCGCACTGGATTTTGTTACCACCGAACATGAACCGTTATTCGATGCTGCTGATGTATGTCGTCTTGGTAAAGACCTTTTTGTACAGCATGGCCTAACTACTAACCGAAGAGGCATGGAATGGTTACAACGCCATTTCCCCGATCATCGAGTCCATGCAGTAAATTTTCCAGGA
Source organism: uncultured Granulosicoccaceae bacterium (assembly GCA_964594905.1). Lineage (GTDB taxonomy): Bacteria > Pseudomonadota > Gammaproteobacteria > Granulosicoccales > Granulosicoccaceae > Granulosicoccus. The sequence goes on along the minus strand of CAZQOI010000022.1, from coordinate 21,492 downwards.
GATCCCTACCCGATTCATATCGATGCAACATTCGTCCCTTTACGTCCAGGTTTAATAATCAATAACCCAAATCGTCGCCTACCTGATCAACAGAGAAAAATATTTGAAGCTAACGATTGGGAAATCGTTGATGCCGCACCTCCGTCGCATAACCAACCACCACCACTATGCTATTCGAGCACGTGGCTATCCATGAACTGCTTGATTCTCGACCATAAAACCGTAGTAGTTGAAGCCAGCGAAGTGTATCAACAAGATCAAATGGACAAACTTGGTATGAACGTAATCCCTATGCCGTTCAGAGATGCCTATCCATTTGGTGGTGGATTGCACTGCGCTACTGGTGATGTGTATCGAGAAGGGGAATGCGAAGACTATTTTCCAAAGCAGGTAGCTGGTACTTTACTTCGTGGCTGAGTTCCAAAATCTTGGCAAGATTAGCTACGCGACAATATAGGTTTATCGCTTCGCTAAGCCCGAACAGAAATCTTATACACTGAATCTACGCAGTAATTCGGTATGCATGCAATCTGTCATAGTGCGGTTTCATCCGTCTGTGCACCTGCAGTACTCGCTCAGGCGCGTCAGACAACCGAATGTATTTCCGTTTCTGCGCTACAAGACCAGTCGACTGTTTGAGATTTTGGTGGAAGGAGCCACCATCCCACCAACTGTACTGGTCAGTGTCAGCACCTGGCTTCCAAGTTAACGCTTCTTCAATATAAGGTATTCCAACGGAATCACAAAACTTTCTTACCATAGTTGGAGGATTCTCCAATATATCGCTACTATCAAAAACAGGCGGAGTCTGACCTTGTATTGCCTTGACTAAATCAAACAGAGCACGTAACTCAGGGAATCCGACTTCGCCTTCGTTAAAATCCGGCCACTTGTCATGTAGGGAAGTAATGGTAAGAGCAGGATCACGAATTAAAAACGCATGTGTGAAGTGTGAGAGAAAATCTTCGTCCCACATATGGCTTATATAGTGCGGAAAATCCTTGATAAAAACTGGAGCCTTTTGAGCACGCTGTTGAATATCATACCATGTGCTTTCAAGTGTTAATCCAGGCGTTGTTTTGTCACCTGTATTAAAACGGTGCCATAGTGGCTCTTCGCCCTGATACCAGGCTTCGCCAAATGGTTCGTGAAGGCAATCAAGATCACCACGTTGACGCATCATCCATTCGAATGCCGTGGATGTGGAACGAGGGACTGCCCATAACGCAATTATTGGATGCATTACAACAAACTCAGCAACTTGCCGTTGTCACCTTCAGGCTTTAACTGAAGAGTCTTGAATATTCGCCAATAGAGTGCAGTGTCATGAGATACCACTGGTTTTCCCAACGAAGACTCCAGTTTCGGAGTTTGATGCAACATTCTTTGAGGTTGACCATTTGGACCAGTACGAAAATTAACCATCCCGTTGGCAAGATAGGCATCTACATTGGGTGCTTGCTCTGCCACAAACTGGAAACTCTTGTCCACAAGATCAGCATCAAAGACCCAACGACAGTCATTAACCGCTTCCTGTGTTTCAAACCAACCTTGATCAGCAAAATTCCCAGCCCACACTACATCAAACCCTGCTTCTTTTAAAAAAGCGACAGTACCTTTCCACCAATCAGGCCAATGATAAACAGCGTTCAAGGCAACCTTCTCCACATTCATCTCACGTAGCGCCTCGACCATCGCGTAGCCCGCCATATGAAATGGAACGCCGTGTTTGTCTTGCATCTGCTTGCAATAAGTGTCGACTCCATCAACTCCTAAACCGCTGGCATGAACCCAATTGGAGCCTACCTGACCACAGACATCAGCACCATTGTTAGCCATGCAGTGAACAAACTCATCGAGCATTTCAAAGTTCCGAGTACGCTGTTTGAGCTGATGCTTATAGTCGGGAACATGCAGCATCCATCCATGCACCCCTACAGTTGACGGACTAATACTCGAGAAGTCACTGGGTGCTGCATCCCAGTCATGCGGAGGACAGGTAAATCCAACCTGATAAGGAAAGAGTTTGTGCTCACTCCTCCAGCTGGAAGGCATTTCGTTGTTATCTTCTTGCACGCACTCTCCCCTCGTGATCGGCGAGCGTAACTGTCTACTTGTGGTTTTACAATCATTAATTGCGACCTGTGATGACGCTGTCAAATCAATTGATGGATCGATTACCACAATATTACTATGGTATAAAAGTAGTGATCAGGAATCGCTTATTTCATGAAAATCACAGCAATAACAGTGTGGACGGTACCGCTTACCAGCCATGAAACTTACTACATGGCAGATGGAAAAACCTGTGCGACTGTCGATTCCATAGTACTGCGACTTGATACTGATGAAGGCTTGATCGGCTGGGGTGAGGTATGCCCTATTCCTCACTACTTACCCGCCTTTGCTAATGGCGTTATACCTGTCATCAAAGAGTTAACGCCAGAATTACTTGGAGCCGATCCTATTGGCCCTGACGCATTAATGCACAAATTGAATACTTACCTACAAGGTCATGATTACGCAAAGTCCGCGATCGATACCGCGTTGTGGGACCTTACTGCCAAGGCCGCTGATCTTCCACTATATAAGTTGCTTGGTGGCAGACAAAACCGTGATGCTGGAGCAGCCGTGCGCCACACTTAAAGAATGCGCCAATGTAAAAGCCAGCACTGGACTACCTATGAAAATTGATGAAAATGCATTCGACGCAACCACCTTGCTAGAGGCTTTTGATCTCAATTGTATGGACGCTGTTGCACTTAAGCTTTCAAAATTTGGTGGCTTGAGCAGAATGCGCCGTGCGCGAGACTTGTGTGAACACCTGGGCACTAGAATGTGTATAGAAGATACCTGGGGATCAGATATCAGTACTGCAACAGCGATACATCTTGCAACTGCAACTAAACAGCAATCAGTATTGAACGTCTGTGATCTCTCAAACTATGTGACACCACGACTAGACTCAAACGGTCCGGTACGCACTGCAGGGAAAATCGAAATTTCTGACAAATCAGGTCACGGCATTACACCAGATGCTGATGTACTGGGCGAGCCAACTGCTAAATTCGACTAAGTCGTACTTCACTCATTCACCGTCACCAGCCCGCTCATTAGATTCAGTGCGGCATTCGTAATATTGACACTGCATTAAAGTTGTATCGGAGTGTCTCTTTGAAACTACCCATGTTTACGTAATCTTCCGTGGAACTTGCGAATCTGCGACCGGATGTGAACTAGTGCCCAAGGTCGATTGCGCTGACAGATAACCCCAATGTAAGCGTATTTCAACCGTGTAAGGGTTAGATAACCTCTGCCTGAAATGGACCAAATATGAATTAGTGTACATATCCTGATAACGGCACAATAGTTGGTTAGAAACTCTCAGCGAACCGAAAAACCGCTGTAGTGGAGTCCGAGTTGAGACCTCTGTTTTTCTTTGTGGTTGCGCAGATATCTTTTTAAAGATGTATGTCTGTTGTAAGTCAATCACTTTATGAAATGTTTGATTAAAAACAAAACAGAGAGCTGGACGAGTGTAGTTAGGTCAATAGTTTGTATTTTATTGGCGATGTCACTGTCAACGGGCGTACGCGCCTTCGATTTGACCAGCTACATGGAAATAGTACTGGTTAAAAACGTCAGCACCACATGGAAAACGGTTTCGCTTGAGAACTCCTATACAAATGCGGTGCCCGTCTGTACCTATGTACTAGATACCTTTGCTGGTGCTAATCCCAACTACACCAATCCACCGGCTGTAACCCGTATACAAAACATCAGTTCCAGTTCATTCGAGCTTCGTATCCAGGGTTGGGAAGACACCTCCGCTACCACGAGTGACGTGCACTGTCTTATTGTTGATGCTGGCGCGTATACCTTACCTAACGGACAATTAATAGAAGCGCACACTGTGGAATCCGACAGAACCACAGGTCAGTTCGGCGATAGTGGTGGTTGGCAACAGTCAGATCTTGAAGACGTCAGCGGTTCCATCGTTCACACCTACAGCAACGCTGTTGTGCTTGGTCAAGTGATTTCGCATAACGACAATCGCGCCAGTGTGATCCACATTACCGACTGCGACTCCCGAGCAAATGAGCCATTTCATCAAAACCAAGACGACGGCATTTGCGTGGGTAAACATATCGGTCAAATCAATAGCACTCGCAACACTGAAACCATTGGCTACATAGTGGCCGAATCCGGAAGCGGTACAGTCAACAATATCTTCTATGAGTTAGCTCGTGGTGGGGACTCTGTACGAGGCAACAATGCCGCCAATACTGGCTACAGCTATGGGTTATCACAACACCACACGATAGCTGTACTAACACAAGCAGCTCAAGACGGTGGTAATGGTTCATGGGCCGTGTTATACGGCAATGATCCATTAGCGGGAACTAACCTCGATCTGGCGGTAGATGAGGAAATATTCGGTGGCGATACCTCGCGCAATCACACAACCGAGCAAGTTTACTATTGGGCATTCTCAGCAGCCGAATTAACGCTTGAGAAAAAGCTGATTAACGATGATGGCGGCACAACTACTTTGGCCGACTTCACTCTGTCAGCCGCGGGTGAGGATCCATTCTCAGGCATCAGCGGTACCACGGCAGTAACCGGTGTAAACGTTACGCCTGGCACCTATGCCTTAAGCGAAACAAATATCTCTGGCTACGATGTAACCGGATGGAATTGCACCGGTGCAACATCATTTACGTCCACACAAGTCGTTTTAAGTGACGGCGACGAGGCAGTCTGCACCATTGCCAATGACGATCGTCCATTCAGCCAACTCACGCTGGAGAAAGACTTAACCAATGACAACGGTGGCACAGCCTCTGAAACTGATTTCATCTTGACATTTAGTACTGCTGGTTTCTCGGGCACTGGAATAGAAGGTGCCAGCGCTGTAACAGCAGTAACAGTACCACCCGGTGACTATGTACTTAAGGAATCGACAATAACTGGATACGAATTATTAGGTATCAAGTGCTCAGGTTCAGACAATGATGGTGGTGACGGATTAACCATCGCCGATGGCGAAAAAGTTGTTTGCGTATTCGTCAATAACGACCTAGGTATCGATATCGATGTCGTGAAATCAGTAGATGATGATTCACCCAACATCGGTCAAACAGTCACTTTTAGCTTGTTGATATCTAACAGTGGCCCAGATGACGCAACCGATATCACTATTACAGACATCGTAAAGCCAGGTTTTACTTATGAGGCTTTATCCATTTCAGGCGCGGATTCCCGCGACGACACAGACCCAAGCGGCAGCGGATTAACTTGGGTCGTCAATAGCTTGCCCTCAGGCAGCAGCACCACTGTGACGTTCGATGCAGTAGTGCTAGCGCCATAAATCGACCACTAGAAAGGAAGAAGCAAATGAAGAAGAAAGTGAAAGACAATTATCAAACCTCACGCCGACGAACATTAATCAGGCGACGCTTAGCCGCATTAACAGCGGGTACAATTTTAGTACCACTGGCAGCATATTCGTTAACACTGACCGATTATCTTAACACCGCAGATGTAACGCCTTCAGGCGATCAATTTGAGCAGGTTACGACTAATAATACGAGTCAGGTGCAGATAACACCTAACGCTGAACTTATCATTGTCAAGGTAGTAGAAAACGACGATGGTGGCTTAGCTACAATTTCTGATTTCACAATCACCACTGATGCCACCACTGACCCCTTAAATTTTACCAGTAACACGGTTGGCACCACCACAACCTATACGTCTGACACACTATACCTTGCTCCAGATACATACTCATTGGTTGAATCTGATGTGGATGGCTACACCGAAGGTAGTTGGTCATGCGATGTTGGTACCTTGAACGACAACAGCTTTGATAGTGGTGAAGTTGTCTTGGCCATTGGAGAGCAAGCTACTTGTACCATTATCAACGATGATCAGGCACCTACACTGACACTGACTAAGGTACTCATCAATGACAATGGTGGTAACTTGGATGTCGACGATTTCGAAATGTCGATAAACGATACCATAGTATTAGATGGCGATCCAAATATAGTTGCTGCAAATGTCGATCTTACAATCGATGAACTCGACATAGCATCTTATGCTGAAGGCACGTGGTCTTGTGTGGATGATACGACCGCAACAACAGTGACCAATACCTTGCCTACAGCTGGTTTAGCGACTGGAACAACATTTCAGTTATTGCCAGGCTCAGTCGTTGATTGCACAATCACCAACAACGACTTAGGTATCGACCTTGCTATCGTCAAATCAGTAGATGACAACACGCCTAATATTGGCCAGATAATCACATTTACGATGGACGTGACTAACGCGGGCCCTGATGACGCGACCGATGTCACGATTACCGATATCGTCCCAGCTGGATTTACTTATGCAGGCACTATTTCAGGAGGCGATTCCAGTACTGACACTAACCCAGACACAACTGGACTAACCTGGACGATTGACAACTTACCTGCTGGTACACCAGCAGTGTCATTGAGCTTCACAGCCACAGTCAACGCACCATAAGTAGGCACATAAGCTACTTCTCGTAAGTTGACCTTAGTTATGATTCGGTCTGTACACCAACTGCTGTACGGAGTACTAGGCCTGATCCTCGGATCAGGTACTAGCTCCGTGTACGCATTGACTGAATCTGATTTTACTAATCAGTCGGGTGTACAGGGTACGTCATCTCAGTATGAAGTGAATGTTATCAACAATACCAATGACGTCCTGGTATTACCCAAAGGCATGATAGTGACTAAAACGGCTGATGATTCGGGTCTGTCTACCCCGACTCAGGTCGGTGATCAAATTGACTATCAGATTACAATCGAAAATATTGGACTGTTGTCGCTGACAAATGTGCAATGGGCAGATTCAATAATTCCAGCAGCATCAATGGTATTGAACGGCGATGCTGATTTCGACAATGAGCTAGATGCTGACGAAATTTGGATCGTCACCGGTAGTTACTCTATCACGCAAAGTGATCTTGACACCAATGGAGGCGGAGACGGCTACATCGAAAACACAATAACGGTTTCTACGGATGAGTTACCTGATATATCCGATAACGTTGAAGTCGCTATCGTTCAAGAGCCAAGTCTGGCGATTACAAAGAACGTAGATATTAGTTCAATAGGTGCGCCGATAACTCTCAACTACGAAATTGAGGTAAGTAACACCGGCAACGTATCACTCACCACGGTAAACGTCGTGGACACCTTACCGGATGGGACAACAGGTAGTTTAATTGGACCATTAACAGACACAGGCGCTCCGGCTGTTTTAGATGTCGGTGAGACCTGGAAATACACCATTAGCTTCGCAGTTGATCAAACAACAATTGACGCTGGGACTACACAAATCAATACTGTCGTTGTTACTAGCGCCGAAACAGGCACAACAGCTGTAAGTGATTCCGCAGAAACAGACATTGTTAATACACCATCTTTTACGCTAGAAAAATCTGTCGACCTTGTAGCGATTAATCAACCAGAAACTCTGAGTTACACCATTGAAATTTCCAACAATGGTAACCGCACGCTGAACAACGTGCAGCTTAACGATACTTTACCCGACGGTACAGTTGCCACTCTCGTTGGACCGATCAACGACATAGGCATAACTGCGGCAATTGATGTAGGCGAAACCTGGGAATACACCGGTACGTATATAGCGTCACAAACTGATATCGATGCCGGCAATGATCTAATCAACACAATCAGCGTCACGTTTGATGAAACCGGCTCATCACCCATTGATGCAACTGCTACAACCACGATTGAGCAAACACCCTCATTGGAGGTCAGCAAAACCGTCGACCAAGGCACAATCACTGCACCGGCGACATTGGCCTATGTAATCACAGTTAAAAATACTGGCAACACGACGCTCGATAATATCGCGTTAAACGATACATTGCCCGATAGCACTGTTGCCGTTGTTACAGGCCCCGCTACTGATGTAGGTGTAGTCGGCAGTTTAGATGTAGGCGAGTCCTGGGAATATACCACCACCTACAGCGTGTCACAGACCGATATCGACTCTGGCCTGCCACTTACGAACAACGTGACGGTCACTAGTGATCAGACCACTCCAACATTTAAAACTGCAAATGCAGTTTCAATCATTGCACAAACACCTTCATTTACCGTTTCAAAAATAGTTGATCAAGCCTCGATAAGTGAGCCATCTGTTCTGGGGTATCAAATAGAAGTGAGCAACACTGGCAATACCTCTTTAACCGATGTTGAACTTCTTGACACAATGCCTGATGGCAGTACTGGTGTGCTTGCCGGACCAACTGGTGATGGCTTAACACCATCAATATTGGATGTGGGTGAAACTTGGGTATTCACGACACAGTATTCCGCCACCCAAGACAATATAAATGAGGGTAGCAATCTAATAAACCAAGTCGATGCCACAACAGCAGAAACTGATGACCAATCTGCCATCGCTACAACAGCCGTCTCACAAACACCCGATCTTGTCATTGCCAAGCAATCTGTCGAGACAATTTTTCAATCAATTGGCGATCAAATTAATTTTGATTTACTAATAACTAACAATGGAAACGTTCTACTCAGCAACCTAATTGTAGACGATCCTCTCGCCGATATAGGTAGCACTAACTGCGCACAGGCACAACCGTTTCAGTTAGCTCCTGGTCAATCGTTGGCATGTTCCGCCTTTATAACCGTGACTGCCGATCATATGATCGCAACCGAACTTAGCAATCAAGCCACAGTGAACGGGCAGGATTCTACGGGCACAGCAATCAGTGCGAATAGCGAAATTGTGACAGTGCTAATGGAGCGAATACCGCCAGTGGCTACTGACGAGACGCAAGTAAACAATGTTAGCACCAGTCCAACACTTTTCACTGCCGCCGCAGACGACACTGATATCAATGGAGATATTGATGTCTCTAGCGCAGCATTTACCAATCCCAATGCTATCGATACTGATGCAGACGGTGACACCGATACGTTGATAGTTTCCGGTGAGGGTACCTGGACCTTCGATAACACAACAGGCGAGGCACAATTTACACCGGCACCCGGTTTTACAGCCGACCCAACACCAGTAACATATATCGTTTCTGATGCGACCACCCTAGTATCCAACACAGCATTACTGATCGCGGATTACCCGCAATCTGCCCCAGTGGCAGTTGATGATTTTTTACAAAATTCATTGCCACCATTACCTAGTAATCCAACGACTGTAAATGTATTGCTGGCCAATGGTGGTGCAGTTGACTCTGATCCAGAAAACGATTTACTAGCCAGCACTATCAGCTTCACCGACACGAATGCTATCGACACAGACGGAGATGGGGACAACGATAACTTACTGGTAACTACCGAAGGTTCATGGACTGTAGATGCATTAGCCAATGTAACATTCACACCGGCAGCTGGATTTCTGGCTGACCCAACACCAATCAAATACACGGTGTCTGATGTCACTAGTCTCGTGTCTAACGAAGCAACTATTACCATTGAATATCCACAAACAGCGCCTGTCGCTGTTGATGATCAACGGTTGGAGCAGCCTCTTGGTCAACCCGTTGTTATATCGGTACTCGATAACGACTCGGATGTTGAAAACAATATTGACCCGGCAACCGTACGCATAGTCGACCCTGTTACCGGCTTATCTGTCGACACTATCGTTGTTCCGAATGAAGGAGTTTGGACAGTTGACACTACGAGTGGTGAGATCAGCTTTTTAGCGGAACCCGACTTTCTTGATGATCCCACACCTATCTCGTATCGAGTGTTCGATTCAACAGGTGTGCCGTCTAACTGGGCAACAGTGACTATCACCTTTGAAGAACCGGCCGGGTTGGCGGGGGTTGTCTGGCTTGATAGAGATCGTGATGGTGTTGTTGACGCAGACGAGTCGCGGAAGGCGGGTTGGACATTACGGGTCATAAACTCAAGTGGTGTTGAAGTCACAAGCACCATAACTGATGCCAATGGTGAATATTCCGTTACCGGATTAATTCCAGATGCATATGTGGTCGAATTCTATAACGTGAATGGCGTATTCATGGACTCGCAAGACACCAACGGCGTGGTGTTATCAGGAGAAATGATTAATCTACCGTTGCCAGTCGATCCTGGTGGTGTTGTGTACGACAGCATAAGTCGATTACCAGTTGAAGGAATAACCCTGTCGCTAGTCAACGAATCAGGTATAGAAGTCGACCCATCCTGCCTTGAAGCTAACCAGCAAGGCCAAACGACTTCTGTCGACGGTTTGTATTCCTTCAATGTGTATGTCGGTCAACATGCGAGTTGTCCGGTCAATTCAATTTACGAAATAATAATTGCGGCAGCTCCTGCAGAATACTACAGCAATTTCAGCTCAATAATCCGTCAGCAAGGGGCCAGTAGCTGCGGATCACCTAGTTTAGGCTGTGCAGTATCATCAACATTTGATGCCGCAGCCACTGAATTCGGTTGTACTGTTGATGCACTACCCGGTACATCAGCCTGCGAGGTGCAGTCACAACCCAACGCACCACAGGATAGCGATGACACTCGCTACTTCGTAGAATTTTTATTTAATGCCGGTGATAGAGGAGTTGTATTCAATCACCTGCCAGTTGATTTGCGCGCAAACGAAACAGAGATACTTTTAAGTAAAGGTGTCAACAAACGCACGGTAAGTATTGGCGACATATTGCAGTACACCATTACAGCCGAGAATACTAATACTGTACCTGCGAATGACGTAAGCATTATAGACACACCACCCGCTGGATTTTCGTTCGTCCCCTCTTCTGTTCGATTACACCGATCTGGAGTCGATGGTGCATTTGATACCGAAGACGATCAAAGCAGCTTCTTGGCATCAAACGATACAAATCCAATTGAATTTACCGCAATTGATATAGATCAAGAGGAGACTATCCGTATAACCTACCTTATGCGAGTAGGTGTCGGTGTAGTCGCGGGCAGTTACGTCAATAGTGCTCGTGCCACGGGGCCATTTGGTATCGCCAGTAATGTTGTTTCCGTATCGGTCGAAGTTATATCTGATCCTGTATTGGGCCAAGCGACATTGATTGGCAAAGTATTTCATGATCGCGATGAAGACGGAATACAGGATAGCGCGAATGCATCCGGCGTAACCTTGGGTAGCGATTACTACGGTTGGAGTAATCTCGGACTACCACCGTTACCGGGACGTCAAGACGTCAATCAGGATCCTGCTCAACACTCGATTGTAGTGAATATGCCGATTGGTGAAAATAATAACTTTAAACTATCGACTCAGGAAGGCAGCCGTATTGTTGTTGACGAAGATGGCAATGTAACTGAAACGCATGTTGGTGATAAAGCGCGAGGGTTTAATAGCCAAGATATACGTATCTGCACTGAGAAAACAACAGCTATTCCAACTGATAAACAGGGAATCCCAGCTGCAGGTGATTCCATAGCAGACGTGCTAAAAATCGTGATCAGCAATCACGGAATCAACGAATCTGGGATACCCGGTGCCAGACTTGCAACCGTTACAGGATTGATCATAGAAACAGACGCCTATGGTCGATACAGTATTCCTGATGTAGATGCGGGAATCACCGACTTTGGCCAGAACATAGTACTCAAAGTCGATCCAGCCAGTTTGCCTAATGGTAGTCGCTTCACCACAGAAAACCCTTATGTACTGCGCATCATCAGCAGCACGCTTAACCGCATCAACTTTGGTGTTGCTATACCAGAACGCGATCGCTATGACAACGCCACGCAATTGCAATGCGATCAAAACCCAAATACAAGCAAAGGAAAATCAGTAGAGGTCAAGCTGGGAGCAGTGTTCTTTGACTCTAATGACGCCGCCGTACGTGCCGATCAGCGCGGTATTGTCACAGATATCATCAACAAAATTTTGACATACGGTGGTGGCAGAATTTTGATTGAAGCGCATACGGATTCCCGTGGAAGATATCAAGCCAATTTACGTTTAGCTGAACAGCGTGCAGCAACCATTGAACGGATACTTCAAGATGAACTTGGCAATGACCAAATGAAATACGTCAGTGTGGAGGTAAATCCTGCGGCTTATCAAGAGAGCACAAAATGATCTCTTCAATGTTAAGAATATTTCTGCTAAGTATCCTGACAGTAAGCATAGGTTCAGCTATAGCGCAATCGATTGAGTGTAAATCAGATGAGTGCGAAGCTCCTACATATGAGCTGCGTATTATCAACAATGGAGAATCTGAACCAGCGAAAGAAAACAATCCAATTAAAGGTCAACAGCAGAACCGACGTGTGGATGTCACTATCACAACAGAAGAAGAAACACAGAAAGTTTTGAAAGATCGCCGTACCGAATTTGATACTGGAGGGACAGTTTGGATCTCTCAGGAGCCGCATTCTCTATCTCGATTGCTTGAGATTACTGCAGCAACTCGCGTGAGTTTGGAAGAATCCCGCTTTTCAAAACCTGTGGTTTTTACGCTTGATACAAATTACAGCGATTTCATCACTCAATGGGAGATTGTAATCTGGCGTGAAGGTCAATCTGACAGCACGGATCCACTACACACCATATCTGGCGTAACCGAAACCATGTATACACCGTCTGAATGGGACGGTAACAACGCGCAGGATATTATCTTCAAAGAAAACGACCGCCTGGAGTACGCGCTAAGGGTTTACGACGCCAATCGTAATATGGACCAAACTCCACGCAAATTGCTGTTGATTGATGCAAACAAACCAGCATTACCTGTTGAGGAATCTCCATTGATCGTTGATTTCGAATCCTTCAACAGCATCGTTGAGCGCATGCCGGAACCTGCGATTCAAGGCATCAATCTTAACGGATCGAAAGTGAGAGTGTATGGACAAGGTTTCGACCCAACCGCAAAAATTAATGTAAATGGAAAACCAGTCACCCTCTCAGCGGAAGGGAAATTTGCGATGGAATCCATCAAAGCTGGCAGTAAAGCTGAGGTTAACGTCAAGAGTCAGTTAGAAGGTTATGATTTGCAAACTAAAACTTTATCAGTAGATCTGAATCAAGACTATTTCTTCATGCTCGGCTTAGCAGACCTTACGATTGGTAAGAATAGCGTGACGGGCAATGTTGATGTACTGGAGGTTGATGAGCACCACTATGGAGGTGATCTTTTTATTGACGGTCGCTTAGCCTTCTACCTGAAAGGTAAGATTAAAGGTAAGTATTTACTCACTGCGCAAATGGATACCGGTACTGACGATATTGAACGCATTTTTGATGATTTTCACAAGAAAGATTCGCGAAGTATATTTCGCAGACTAGATCCAGATCAATACTACCCAGTCTACGGAGATGGCTCCACCTTAACAGACGACACCAATAGCCAAGGTAAACTATACGTTCGCCTTGAATGGGACAAATCTTGGGCACTATGGGGAAATTACAACACCAGTTTCAATGGCACTGCACTATCGCCGTTTAATCGCAGTTTATACGGCGCTCAACTGGTGTATCAGAATACCGGAAATACAGCCTTGGGAGATACCCAGCGTCAGCTCTCGGCTTTCGCATCACAGGCTCAAAGTCTTTTTAGACAAAACGAATTCATCGGCACTGGCGGAAGTCTTTACTATCTGAGAGACACTGACATTGTTAGAGGTTCTGAAAAAATATGGGTGGAAGTGCGCAGAAACCCTGGTGACCGCGTGATAGACAAAATTGAACTTGTTCCAGATCGCGACTACGAGATTGACTACTTTCAGGGACGTATTATCCTACGACGACCATTAGTCAGTGCGACCCCTGGTGGCAATCCTTCTATCATCCGCGACCAGCCACTCGACGGTGACCGTACCTATTTGGTTGTAGATTACGAATTCTCACCAACGGACCTAAACGTCAACGATACAACGGCAGGGATCAGAGCCAAACAATGGCTCGGAGATCATGTTGCTATTGGCGGCACTTGGGCGCACGAAACCCGCGAGCAACAAGACTACGATTTAAAGGGTGCCGATCTAACAATTAAAAAATCAGATAATACATTTGTAAAACTAGAATTCTCACAAACAGCTGCATCATTTCAATCTGCACGGTTTAGCTCAGATGATGGAGGATTAAGTTTTATCAATAGTGGCGTTAATGGGGATGAAATAACAGGCAATGCGGCGTCGGTAGAGGCACAGATATCAGCAATCGATTTCGATCCAGAATCATTGGAAAAACGCTTGACTGGATGGGCCAGACAATATGAAGCGGGATTCGCAACATCAAATCAAGATTCTCAAGTTGATACCAGTGATATGGGACTTGAGGCGGCTTATTCACCACATACCGATTGGGGATTATATGCCGCCCTACAACGCTACGAGGAAAAAGATCAACTTCGTGAGTCTATTTTATCCGGCAAGCTAACCTACCAGCCCCTTGATTGGTTGACTCTGGGTTCTGAATACCAGCGCAGCTTGGAAGAAAACCTGGGTGATGGCAGCAAAGGTAGTACTGATGTCGCAGCAGCAAGTGCATCAGCTGACGTGAATGAAAGATTAAATATATACGGTATTCAACAAGCTACTGTCAGAGCTACAGGGAACGCAACTAACAATACCTTAACAACCATTGGCTCAAATTATCAGGCAACTGATTCTCTAAAATTAAATGCTGAAGTAAGCTCTGGTGATCGAGGTGACAGCGCATTGCTTGGAGTAGATTGGTGGTACAACGATACTTATCAGTTGTACACCAACTATTTATTTTCCAATAATATCAATGGTGACCCTACTAACTCTGTAGTGCTAGGCCAACGAAAATCAATTGATAGCAATTTGAAAATCTATACGGAGCACCAAGTATTGCGCGATAGTGACAGCGAAAGTTTTGCGCACGCATTAGGGCTGGATAATCGAATAAACAAGTTTACCTCTATTAATCTGTCGTTCCAGATGGCATCGCTTGAGTCCGATGAAGAAGAGAGCATCGACCGCAAAACGCTGTCAGCAGGAATCGCCTACCAAAAAGACAAATATCGATTTAATGGAAAGTACGAGTTTCGAGAAGATAAGGGGCAAGTGACAGAATTGACTCAGTGGGTTACCACCAATCGCTTTGAATTCCAACGTAGCGCATCATTGCGTTGGCAAGGTCAGTTCAATGCCTCATTGACGACAGATGAGAACGAATTCGAAGACGCTCGTTTTATAGAAGCAGGATTTGGATTTGCTTTTCGACCGATAGAGCATGATCGATTGAATATGTTAGGGCGTTTTACGTATCTTTATGACCTGCAGCCGACCTCGCAATCTGACGGAAATGATCAGCGGTCATATATCGTTAGTACCGATGCCTTATACGATGTAAGCAAGCGTTGGAGTGTTGGCGGCAAGTTAGCGCATCGAGTCAGTGAGATCCGTGTCGAGCGTAATGCAGGTCCATGGGTTTCTAACGATGCATCACTTGCAGGCGTTAGAGTAAGGCGTCATATACCCTTTGGCATAGATTTTTCAGCGTCGTATCGCTTGCTATGGTCTGATGAAACCGATGGCATCAGAGAAGGTGCTCTTTTGACAGTTGGTAAACGCGTAGGTCATCATTTAACATTCTCAACAGGTTACAACTTTACCAATTTTGACGACAACCTCGCAAACGATAGTTTTGACGCTAAGGGTTGGTTTCTAAACCTGGTAGGAACTTACTAGGATAACAATCATACGGCCCTCTGAAAATTATCCCTTTTTAAACTATAAGTTTGATCCAAGCTATCAGTCGAATATATTGAAAGTATTGGTTTTTGGGCGTTTAATCGGTTCATAAACCGAGTCCAAGAAACCTTGCTTAACAATGGCCTCGGCTAAACTTTCATGAATTGGCTGACTGTTCGAACTAACTCACGAACACTAGATTCAGTCGCGAAGCTAAGTCTTTAACAACCGATGTTCAGTAAGATCAACTAAACAACAAAACGTAGGCGCACAGAGCGCTTCGATTGCGCGCGAAATTCCCACTCTATAAAACTCAATGTGTCAAATATATGTCGACACAAGTGAACCATTGGCAACTCCTCTGCGTAGAGACGCCACAACTGTTGATTGATGAAAAAACAATCACAACACAGTTGAAAACAAATCCATGATCCAGAGGAGAAAAACATGCGTACAAACTTAGCGATGACCGCAGTTGCAAGCTTGAGTTTGCTTGTAGCTTGTTCAGATAGCAATCCCGTCACTGACCCAACACTGACAGGGCAAGCCCTGTCCGCGGACGAACAACCCTTAAGTGATGACGTCAATACAGAGGACTCAGCTGCTCAGTTAAACATTGTTGATACAGCTGTTGCTACGGGCAGTTTTAATACACTCGCTGCAGCACTTCAAGCAACCGACTTGATATCGGTACTGACGAATGAGTCTGAAACCTTTACGGTATTCGCCCCTACTGACGAAGCGTTTGCAGAGTTGGGTGAAGACACGATCAACGGCTTACTGGCTGATCCTGATACATTGCGTGACATACTCCTCTACCATGTAATTCCAGATGCAGAGGTAGATGCCGTCACTGCGCTTGGACTTGCTGGTTCCACGGTGACTACGGCCAATGAAGATGATGTTGCATTGTCTCTAAATGACGGCAGTCTTTTCATCAATATGTCAGAAGTCATCGCGACCGACATCTTCGCTTCCAACGGCATCATTCATGTTATTGATAAGGTCCTTTTACCGCCAAGCGATCCGCCTTCCGAAGCAGCCCTCGGCTCTATTGTAGAAACAGCAGTAGCGGCTGGTTCTTTCAATACACTGGTTGCTGCTCTACAAGCAACCGGACTAGATGCAGCTTTAGCCAACACTGATGACACCTTTACCGTGTTTGCACCCACTGATGATGCATTTGCCAAACTTGGTGAAGATACGATAAATGCACTTCTGGCCGATCCAGACACTCTCGCCAGCATCTTGCTTTATCACGTCATTGGTGGGCAAGCTGTCGATTCAACCACTGCAATAAGTCTTGCAGGCAACGATGTCGCAACTGTGAACGGAGCTGATATCACCATCTCAGTCCGCGACTCAAGCTTGTTCATCAACAATTCTGAAGTCATTGCTGCTGACGTGGCCGCAAGTAATGGCATCATCCATGTCATTGATACAGTGTTATTGCCACCCGTTGAAGATAACAGTGAGGGTGAATCAGGTTCTGGTACTGATAGTGACAACAACGGCACACTACTCGATATCGCCAGAAACAATCCTGACTTCAGTACATTGGTTGCGGCGATTGAAGCAGCAGGACTCGACGGTGCCATTGGCCATCCCGGCGATACGTACACTGTTTTTGCACCTACAAATGCAGCATTCGATGCGTTAGGTGAAGAAACCATCAATGCCCTGCTTGCTGACCCAGATACGCTTCGGAATATTTTACTGTTCCACGTTTTACCCGGCACTGTAGTTGATGCTGCAACTGCCGTTTCCCTCGTTGGAACATCCATCGAAACAGGTAATGGCCAACGCATCGAGCTAAGACTCGATGGAGACGCTTTACTGGTCAACGACAGTCAAATCATTGCAACTGATATATTCGGAGTTAATGGTGTGATTCACGTCATCGATGCCGTATTGATTCCAAACGGTTAGTAAAGCTGTCCCCCTGCCAAATCATGGCAGGGGTTCTAACTTGCACGGTATTAATTATTTTTGACACGTTCACGCAACAACAGGAGTGCGTGCTTCTACTAAATGGTCCATCTAACCCGTTACGTGATCGAGTCATCAGTCACGTTCTCAACAATCTGATTCAACGTAATCGAATTAATTAACCCGTTAGTTTGAACACTGGGGCCATTTCAGAAAAACGGGACTACTTGGCATTTGAACGCTGGCTGGTATCAATCTATAAGCGATTTACAGTCATCAAACGAATATTTAATCGCATCTACGTAATCATTTTTTACAGTTCCATCCTGCTTACTTTGATGATTTGGCGGGTTGTTCGCATATAACCCGCGAAGACCTCAGACATGCACTGCAAATTCCGATAGCACAGCAGTAGATCATTTCAGAAGGTTCTCGGAGCGGCCCTGGTTGTTGCGAATTCTTGCTGTATCGCTGATCGCCGTTCTACTCAAATCATATTTTACTCATCAGATCAAAAAAGCGAGATACATTAATGAAAGTAAGCACATCATTGAAGGCGGGCACATCGTTCGCCGTAATTATGGCCTTGTCCGCTTGTGGCTCTACTAGCAAACCATCAGCTGACTCAATGTCATTAGAGCAACTGCAAGCTCAAAGTGCAGCGTTAGAAGCGAGAGAATCAGCCCTGGATCAAAGAGAAGCAGCCTTGTCCAAGGTTTCTGCTAGTTCTCAATCATCATCCCCCCTATCTGCTGGCGCTGGTTTATTGCCACCAAACGCTGCACCAGGCCAATGCTTTACCCGTATCTGGAACGACCCAGTATATCGTAGTGTCGACGAACAGAAATTGGTTAGCGAAGCAAGCGAACGAATTGAACTTATTCCTGCACGCTATGAGAACAAGAAGCAGCGAGTATTGGTACAGGAAGCATCGACTAAATTGGTCGCAGTACCTGCTACATACAAAACTGTCACAGAAAGAGTCATGGTAAAACCAGCTCGTTCATTCGTTGAAAAAGTGCCTGCAGTATATGAAACTGTCACTGAACAAATCATTGACAAGCCAGCGCACACCACTTGGAAAAAAGGCACTGGTCCAATTCAACGCATAGACGCGTCAACTGGTGAAATCATGTGTTTAGTTGAAGTACCGGCAACCTACAAAACGATTTCTAAAAGAGTGCTGAAAACCCCTGCGACAACTCGAACAAAAGAAATCGCAGCTGAATACTCAGTCGTGACAAAGCAAGTTGTAGACACCCCAGCAACTACCAGAACGATTGAGATACCCGCCAAGTATAAAAATGTGACAGTCACGGAACAGGTGCAAGCAGCATCACAAAAGCGAGTACCTATCCCGGCAAAGTACACCAAGGTTAGCCGTCGCGAGTTAGTCAAGGACGGTCAAATGGAATGGCGCGAAATTCTGTGTGATACGAATACAACACCAGATCGTGTTGTGAAGATTCAAAAAGCCTTGCTGTCTGCTGGCTACAACCCTGGAGCGATTGACGGTCAGATAGGTTCAAGCACTATTAAAGCAGTTAACGCATTCCAGAAAGCCAAGGGACTCCCAGTCGATAGCTATCTGAATGTTCAAACTGTTAGAGCTCTAGGTGTGTCAGTCAAATAACAATTTGACCGACTAATTTAGGGAAGTAAGGAATCCCGGAGACAGGTAGCCACTCCAGTCTTCGGGATTTTTTCGTTTTCACAATAGAGCTGCCGCTTTACAAGTGCACAGCGCTACCTCAAAAAGCTGAAGAAGTTTCCACTCAGCATCAATGAAGTCATTGAAACAGTAAAACTCCAGCTCTAACGCAACTCAATCGCGTCTCTCATGACACGAGCAGTTTTCCCCAATATCGATCGGCATCATAAGCATAGAGCACTCAATAGATAACACTCGCTATTGATCATCGCTGCGCGTTAGTCCGTTCGACTATGTGTTTCGACAAATCTCCTAGAAGACAACCGTTTTTCTCGCTCTGTAGCCACGCGAGCTAGATTATGCGAGCAGCCTCTACCTTGTTAACTCTCTACTGATGTAACAGGTATCACAGACGTACTAAATACCGCTTCAATATAAAACACATCAGCGTGTTGACTTGTCGTGCTTTCCTCCTAAACCTTATCTTTGATACTACTTTTCTCCGTTTAGATTAACCGTAGAACCTATTTTTTATCACTGTATGCCATTCAATATCTTGTCATAAAACGACGTTTTGCTATCGAATTGCGGTAGATGTCACTGTTAAAGCATTGTACTGCTACCTTTTATATACCTCGTTTGAATTTGAAGTAAGGATCTGTATTACATATTAAGAATCATCAGTTTCGATCCATTTACTGGATCAAACTGTCTTTGCAACTGGTTCTATACGCAAAAGTTTGCAGGCTTGTATGTTGGTGTTGCGAGCTTTGCAAACAAACCAAACCGATTTTTTTCAGATGAATTTATAAACTTTCGCAACTATTGGAACTTTTCGCTGTCAGCTACAAAAACAAGGCGTTCTACAACAATGTTTCTACAACGGAGTACCAAATGAAAAGTAAACTTATCAAAACCGCAGTAGCTCTGGCGGTAACAGCGGCAGTTTCCGCTCCAGCAGTTGCTGAAACCTCCTTCACAGCCAGCATGCGTATCGGTGCTCTGTTTAACGGGCCAGATGGTGGTGAAGACGACTTGTCAATAAACAGTTTTGGTTCGCGATTCATTGTGAATACCAATGAAAAGCTTGGAGACAGCGGTCTGACCGGTATAGGGCGCGTTGAGGTTGGCGTCAACGCTAACACGACTCAAGGCAACAGAGAGCTCGGTGGTTTCGACAGAACTCGCCAAGCCTGGGGTGGTTTGGCTGGCGGCTTTGGTAAAGTCACAATCGGTGCTCAGTACGCATCTTTCTATGACATGATTACAAGTAAAGGTGATATCGCTTGGTGGGGTAGCTGCTTCGTTGAATTCGAATGTTCACGCGTACCAGCGGTACTAAAGTACTCAGGTAGTTCAGGCGGACTGTCGTACTCTGCATCTGTCGAAGCTAACGCTGGTGATGATGACAACGATGCGCTAGACAACATCGAA
This sequence comes from uncultured Granulosicoccaceae bacterium, assembly GCA_964594905.1. Taxonomy (GTDB): domain Bacteria; phylum Pseudomonadota; class Gammaproteobacteria; order Granulosicoccales; family Granulosicoccaceae; genus Granulosicoccus. The sequence goes on along the minus strand of CAZQOI010000022.1, from coordinate 777 downwards.
GCCGGTATCGGCTACACCGTCAGTGGGGTCAATCTCGGTGCTGGTGTCAGTATACTCGCTGATGATGGGGTACTTCTTGGCTTAGCCGCATCAGGCAATGTAGGCGGTGTAGGCTTGTCAGGTGTTTTCCAGTTGGCTGACGAGGATTTTGCAGGCGACACAGATGACCAGACGGTGCTTACTCTCACGGGTACCTACGGAAGTTTTTATGGGCTTGCAACGACTCGGGATACCTCTGGACCAGGCAGTTCTAACTTTACACTCGGCTACACCTGGAATATCGCTCCGAAGACATTGATGTACTTTGAAGTACAGCAATGGGATGACAACGGTGCCGACACAACCATTGGTCGCGCTACGCTCAAACGCGATTTTGGATTCTCTACCGGCTCTTAAGTCATCAACTAAATATCAGCACCAGAATTCCAGTGAGAGTAAACTCAACATCGGGTTCTTAAAAAATAGAAACCCCGAATCACTCTTGATTCGGGGTTTTTTCTTAAACAGTCAAAAACCACGCTAACGATAAAGCGTCGCACGAGAACAGAAGCTCAACAACGATCCACATATCTTCCTGTGATCTTGCCCTCAGCTTGTTAAACAACAAGTTAAAAAGCTTGCATGTAACTGACTTGCCTCGATACACTGATGCATTCCAGCAAAAGTAATTCTTGGTACCTGAGTTTGATCAGTTGAACATGATTAGTAAGGATCAACCGCTGATATTCACCCACATACCCAAGACCGGGGGTATGTCCCTGTTTGCGAGCATGTGTG
>CAZQOI010000021.1:0-43866 GCA_964594905.1 uncultured Granulosicoccaceae bacterium | reverse complement strand
GCTCAGGAATTGAGGAAGAAACCGCGTTGACAATCATCGCGCTAGCACTTCGAACCGGACGAAATATCGTGACTCAGTTAACTTGAATAGAACTATGTCAGACGATCTAAAATTGGCGCTCTTTAGACTAATTTCGTAGTTGAAAACCAATTAGAAATTCTAGGCATTAATCCGTAAATTCAAATAGTGGGATATTTTTGTATACGCCAACAGACGCCAGTAGATCATTGGCCAGACTATTAAATGATGGAACTAGCGCTATCAGAATAACGATAGAAAATATAAGTATAACGATTAGTGGCGAGACAAGATCTAGGGTGCTTGTCTTAGCTGGTTTTCCAAAATCCTTACGCTTAGCCAATCTCCCCTGTTTACGCCTTACCTCGAATTTACGAGTCTTATCTATTTTTTCACTGGTGAGTAGCTTTGAATAAGTTGGGTTTTTTTGAACAAATTCTTGATCGATAACCCGATAGTTTATTTCGATATTCTCATTCATAATAATTTTCACGGCGCATTACAAAACCTACTCACAATCGTATCGTCAAAGCTAATGACCAAACGAGTATAAAATTAGTCGGTGATTTTTACGTATAACCTCTGGAAACCGTTGATCCGTTCCCATAACTATACTTATCAAAATATCCTTGGTAGTAATGATCACCACCGTAAGCAGTAACTTGCTTTACGTCGACCTGCGTAATTACCGCCCCAAGTACATTTTGTCCAAAATGTTGTAAACGTCGAACGGTATTTGCCGCTGACGACGACGTTGTACTGTCCGCTTTGACTACAAAAATAGTCTTATCTGCAACTTCTCCAAGCACTAATGCATCGCTGACAGCTTGCACAGGTGGTGAATCAATGATTATACGATCATAGTGTTTTGACAGAATCCCAATCAACGATTGGAACGGCTCTTCGCCTAGGTATTCAGCAGATTCAACATCAATGTAACCTGCACCCAATACATCAAATTTGCCTAATACACCTCTGTGCACAACTGAAGAAAATAATTTAGACCCGACCAAAATATCTGCCAGACCTGGTCCAGAAAGAGACAGTCCAGCCGCTACACCAGGACGACGCAAATCAGCTTCGATCAACAACGTTTTTTCATGTCTTGAAAAAGATAAAGCAAGATTGATCGCGGTTGTCGACTTACCTTCGTGAGGGACAGAAGAAGTTACTAGCAGCACATTATCTGCTCGTTGGTTTCCAGATAGCCTGACAGAAGTGTAAAGAGTTCTAACAGCTTCAAGAAACACCCCATCAGGATCGTCCACTGTACGAGGTAAAATCGATTTGGAGCTCTCATTCCGGCTCGTTTGCATTTTTGGCAGAATACCGAGCACATTAAGACCGAGTTTCCTCTCGACATCATGGGTTCCTTGAATCGTGTCCTTGTATTCTTCAAACCCAAACACAAGCGCACCAAAACCAATAAGAGATAACAACATAACACTACCCAGAATGATGGGCTTATTGGGTTTAATCGGAGCCAATGGGCTTCTAGCCAAATCCGCGAATGATGCTATTGACTGATTTAGACCCCTGGATTCATCTGCCTCACGCTCACGACTATAAAATTTTTCAAACAACTCCCGATTAACCTGAACCTCTTGCTCGAGTTTCAGTAATCCGATTTGTTTCCAACCGAGAGACTGCATCTCATCTCGATTCCGTTCCAACTGGCCCTCAAGTGAATTAACAGTAGATAGAGCAAGGACATAATTTTTATCAATGGAATCAGCAATATTCAACACTTGTTGCCGATAGTTTCCTCTCGCGGTATTCAGGTTTGATTGAGCATCTATAATTTTCGGATGCTTCTCAAGAAACCTATTGCGCAGTTCATCAAGAATTCTCTCGGATTCCTGCACAGATTCGAGATATCCTCTGACTGTGGGATCTGAACTTATGGATGGAATTCTCGAAAGCGCACCAATACCACTCCTACGTGCAGCCTTCACCTCGGTGATTAAGAGCTCCGATTCTGCAAGCTCTCTATTAGCGCTCAATAGTTCCTGTGTGATTTGACTAACCTGCTGCTCATTAAAACCGTCGATCTGACCTCTAAGTTCAAGCAGATTATTTTCTTCCCGGAACTTTAGTAGCTTAGACTCGGACTCGTCGACTTTGAGTTTGATTTCATCGAGCCTGTTCTTCAACCAACCAGATGCTTCAGCGCGAAGGGAATTCCGACGGTTCTCCGTTAATAAAAGATACTGAGTACCCAGAGCATTAGCCACGTCAGCTGAAAGCTTCGGATCAGCTGAGTCAAACGATATTTTTACAATACTTGCACCCTTTGCCTGAACTACCCTGACTTTTGAACGAAAATCACGAACGACTTGCTGTAGGACGTGATCATCAACACTTACGCCACTTGACTGGGCGTCGTCGCTAACAGCTGTCTCTGTTTTGGTAAATGCGGCCTTCACCCGTTCAACTCCGGGAGCTATAATTTTTTCTTTTGCAAGAGTAATTACATTTGATCCGATATTATTGATTTTGAACTGCTCTGGTATCTCAACATCTTTGTTTAGGTCCCAGTGGTTAACTAAACCGAGATCCATAACCACTTGTTGGGCAAGCTTCTCTGATTTCAGAATTTCAATTTGGGTCTGGAGATATTCAGCACCTTGACCATCCAATTCAACAAGTTCATCAATCTGAATTACTGACCCTTTCCCTTCAGTATCAAACTGTAGCGATGCAGTGGAGCGGAAAGTGGGTTGAATCGACCACACCAACAGAGCCGCTAACGCGGTAACCAGCAGCGAAAGGCCAATGATATGTATTTTGTGCTTACGCAAAGTGGTAATCACAAACCGAATCTGCGCATCTCCCGCCCGGTTTTTATGGGAATCAGTTGCGGAAATATCTATAAATTCAGGATTGTAAGGTATCTGACGATTCATTCGTTTGTATCACTTTTCTAGTCGATGCTAGTAGGCAAATTGATCAACGGTATAGCCACATCAATTTAGCATTAGCGTCTTGTTGTCTATCCCAGCCGCCATACCATTCATAACATTATGATTAGCAACTGAATTAGGAGTCGTGAGCTCCTTCAAATATTTGGCAATATTCTCTGAATCACCCGATTCGAGGTAGCTGCCAAGTTGTGTTAGAGCAAATGACAATTCCGACCAATTGGCGGCATCAACACTCTCGTGAAGAATTTTTTCATACGGAGTAGGCGAAACGCTATCTGATATGAATAGCTCCTCGTTAATTTTTTCACCTGGTCGAATTCCATCGTAAACAATCTCGATTCCATTTTTAGGATCTTCCGTGATTAGCTTTTTACCTTGAATCTTAATCATGGCTTTCGCTAAGTCTACGATTTTTACGGGTTCGCCCATATCCAGAACGAATACTTCTCCATTTCCAGAAAGCGTGCTCGCCTGAATCACTAATTGCGAGGCTTCGGGAATAGTCATGAAATAGCGCGTCATATCCGGATGGGTGACGGTTATTGGTCCACCTCTGTCAAGTTGCTGCAAGAATTTGGGAACAACTGAACCTGACGAACCCAAGACGTTTCCAAACCTGACCATACAAATTCTTGTATCTGGTTTCTCAGCAGCCTTAGCCTGCAGAATCATCTCAGCCAGACGTTTCGAAGCACCCATAACATTTTCGGGCCGAACTGCCTTATCGGTGGAAATAAGAACGAATGAATTAACGTTGAGTCGAATCGATTCTTCAAGAACAATTAAGGTTCCAAATACATTGGTTTGAATACCCGCAGCGGGATTCGACTCAACTATGGGAACATGTTTACAGGCTGCCGCATGATAAACCTGCTCCACACCGTGTTTACTTATGACATTGGCAACCAATGTTCTGTCATTAACTGAACCCAAGACAGGTACAAATTCTGTGTTCGATTCGTATTCTGATGACCGCTTTTTTTCATTCAAATTTTCAATAAGTTTGTACAGATTTTCTTCGCTCTGTTCAATGACAACAATCTTCGCTGCACGCATATGAAACATCTGACGAGCGATTTCCGATCCAATTGAACCTCCACCACCGGTAACCAAAATACATTTCCCTTCAACAAAGGCTCGAGCATGATTCAAATCCGCTTCAACCGGAGCTCTGCCCAGGAGATCCTCAATTTTAAGTTCACGTACTTCATCAATGGCTGCCTTACCGAGCAATAGATCAGTAATTGCAGGTATGGTTTTTATTGAAATTCCCGTTCTGGGTAGAGATTCAATGATCTCGCTGTATTTCTGTCCGTCAACTGATGGCATTGACAGAATGACTGAAGTCACCTCGAAACGTTTTAACAGGTCTTTGATCGAATCAGCTTCAAAAGGATGTACTTGCAAGCCCGATACTGTTGATCCGCGATAGGCGAGCTCGTCGTCAAGGAACAAAACCGGTTTGTATTCCTTCGAATTTTTCAGTAGTGAATATAATTGCCTTCCAGCATACCCAGCGCCGTACAAAGCAACCGGCTCACCTCTTTTCAGATTACCTGATCGACTAACTAACAATCGCCAGATATACCGCACTCCCAAAGTTGATGCGAGTAAAGCAAGACCGTAAAGTATAAAAATTGAACGCGGTGTTCCGGCGAATGTCGGAGGAAACAGAAACAAAATCGATATCATAAATATCGTGGAAATTGCAACGCCTTTAAGTATCTGCGTCGTGAATCGAAACGTTGACGATCGCACGACCCATCTATAGATACCTAAAACAGTAAATGTGACAGCAGTTAAAACTGGGAGCGCGGCAAATAAATACCACGTAGACTTTAGATCAATGGTCCAGACACTTAGACGCAACGCATAGGCTGCCCACACTGAAAAAGCGACGAGCGCCATATCAACCACTAACGCTAAAATACGTTTCTTTCCTCTGCCCCAGTTGGAAACAACATCTAAAAAACGACTAAGCAGGTCAGGAGGAACATCATGTCGCTCAACATTTGTCGATTTTACTTCCATTACATCTTTTCCGTTTATCCAGAAGTTCCGCCAAATCCGACAATTCTCAGCTTATTTGACGATTCAACATCACTCGTAAATCGACAATCAGTGTAACAAATTGAAAATTGCCAAAACACGACAAACCTCCCAATTGCCAGCTTCCCAGCCATCTTCAACTACTTGAAGTCACATTACCTCAAATACGCACAACTAATGACTAATCGTAAGATTGGGATCTGTGCCAGATGTGAAAATAGCTATACAAAAGGGTCATTTCTCACCGTTCAAAGTCAATTAAAGTAAGGCCATAATCTCGATGAAGCCCGAAAACACTAGCTCTAAGACTAATTCTCGGATAGGTACGCTAGGAGCTATTCGAAGGCCGTCCATTCCTACTCGAAATTTCGCGTTTCAAGTCAAAAACCGTTCATGCGTCAGTGGCAAGAAGAATTCAACACTGCGGCACTCTTCTCCGCGTATTCCTGCATATCCTCTTCACTCAGCGTTGGATGAACCAGCCACATCAAGCTCGTATCGCCTAAGCGCCGGGCAACCGGTAACCTCTCTATTGGTTTTGACGGAGATCCATCGAAAGCCTTTTCGAGATAGACCTCTGAGCAAGACCCTTGATACAAAGGCACCCCTGCATCGTTTGTTTCGCTAACTATTCGATCCCTGCTCCAATTGGACTTTAACGCACCTGGTATGACGAACTCGTAGCTGCGATACCACGCATGCTTCACAGCTCCAGGAACCTCCACATTTCTGAGAACAGGAATATCCCTTAAATAGTGTTCCAGAATTTTCCTGTTTCTCGTTCTTATGGCGCTCCATTCATCCAACCGAGTCAACTGAATTCGGCCAACAGCCGCCTGCGCTTCTGTCATCCGCCAATTAGTACCGAATGACTCATGTAGCCATCGAAACCCTGGCGGATGATCGAGCCGATTAACCGCCTCGAGAGTTTTACCGTGATCCTTTAAAGACCACACCTTATTAAACAGATCGCTGTCATTCGTTGTGACCATGCCACCTTCACCGATCGTAGTAATGATTTTGTCCTGACAAAAAGACCACGCAGCAGCGTGACCGAACGATCCGACGTGCTTCCCATCAATCATGGCACCATGGGCTTGAGCGCAGTCTTCAATAACGTAGAGATCGTGACTGGATGCAAGATCCATTATTGCGCTCATGTCGCACGGCCAACCCGCTAAATGTACACAAACTATGGCCTTTGTGTGCTCGGTAATTTTACTGGCGATAGACTCAGCAGTAATGTTTTGCGAGGACTCATCAACATCTGCAAAAACAGCCTTCGCTCCGCAATTGACAATCGATGACACAGAAGCGAGAAAAGTTCTGGACGTGACGATGACTTCATCCCCACGACCAAGGTTCAACGCCAGAAAAATAGCGTCAAGAGCAACAGTGCCATTCGCTACTGCGACTGCATGGTTTACTCCAAACAATTGAGCAAATTCACGCTCGAACGATTTCCCCTCCGAACCAGTCCAGTAGTTGACTTTGTTGGATCTCACTACATTCGCAACACACTCGACCTCTTCTTCGCTGAAGCAGGGCCAGCGCAAATATTTTTCAATTCCCATCCGGGCAAACTCATTTATTGGCGCTAAATGCTGATTTCCACAGAAATCTTTCTGACGGTTTATCAGGATCAAACCCATTTCTGCCATGAAGTACACGGTAGTCCTTCCAAATCACACCTTCTCCTGGCTCGAGGGCAACAGCAACCATCGCATCACGAATTTTTTCATTGCTTTGAAGAAAATTATGCAGCTCTTCTTTGAGTTCCACCCGTTCTTCGTCGATATCTTTCGATACACAATAGTAATTCCAGGAAAGTCTGGCTCCTTCATCATCAGTTTCGATAACTTTGACATTTTTTCTAAGTCCAGACCGCGCATGAGGCAAATCCATTTCAGTCAACTTGCGATGCAACTCTGGCGCTTCGTCTTTCATTACGGACAGAAGTAAATCTGAATCTAAAAATACTGTTTCCCCGCCGTTTGAAGCAGCTGCCTGACAGTAAATAATGGCACTATCTGGGAAATCTGGAACATATGAACCATCGGTGTGCAACGGCTGCGGATTTGCAGAATGTCGATAGGCATCAGGAATGGTTGGGTCATACCGAATCTCGGTCCATCGCTGCCCAGTAGCTTGGCCCCCAGAATCTCGCTGATCAGTGGTGGCATCCTCACCAACTTCCCCAGGAACTCCGGCAGTTTCCATGAAATTATCGTAGAAATCCCGCATTTCATCAGGCGAGTCGAACTTCAATCCTTTCAGTTGGACTACTTTCGCCTCGTCCCAGACCGCGCTGAAATCTCTTGCAAGATCTTCTGGGTTCGTCTCGTTTCCGACTTCCAAAACAGTAAACATCATTCTAACTCCAAATCACAAAACCAAAATTGAACAAAATTCGAACGATAAAGTTCAAGGTGTCTTAGCCCTCACTACTCAACACACTTGCATTTTCGTTGAGACCAGATACCTCTAACACATGCTCTTTATACAAAATAGCTAGTTTCTCTATTTGATCGTCACTATGCAGTAGTTTGTTATATACAAATGTTATGTCCAAAATACCATCCACCACTTCAATCCTAACCGCCAAAGGCTGATCCCTACGAGCATCTGAATTATGAATGGATCCGACTGACTCAGTCGAAAGACTCCAATAATCGCTATCGACTAGTGTCGATAGGTTTTTCTTCAAATTACCAATATAGTTAAATAAAACATCAGCTCTCGGAACATTTTCCATGTCTCTCTCGACTGCCTTATCATCACTAAGAAATGACAGCAAATCGTGTTCATTACCTAACGCTAGCATCGCTTCAGATTCTTCAAGAGCGTTCATATATTTCTCATCAAACGGTCTCGAATAATTGCCACTAATCAAAACTGGCGTATAGGAAATAAAATAACCAACAGTGCGCGTCACATCTACTAATTCATTTACCACTCGCCCATTGCTCATAGTATCCATATAAACAGCTTGCCCTCCATGCCAAAGGCATATCGCCTTAGCGAGCGCAAGCCTGAGCACACTCTCAGGTGAATGGGGTTTGCAGTTGTTGAAAAAAAGGTCAGTCTCAGAATTAGAGATCTCAATTTTGAAATCACCAGCTTGGGCATTTGTAAACGTCGTACGATCACAGGTTGATTCGTCAATCATTGGCTGTATGGCTTGCCAATTTTGTCCAGACCAGTATTGGGATCTGTTTTGTTGAGCACTCCCTTTTGATTTATCTAACAAGTACGCACACCAGTCAGGGTAGCGTGATGTTTCATCGGGAAGCAAAATATCCTGTTTTTCGACTATTTGACGATAGAGTTGTTGAAAATCACTAAGAGTAATTGCCCAGGACAATCCATCTGAAATAAAATGATGAGTGAATAGCAATACTCTATCGTTTCGACCATCACCACATTTAAAAACTACAATTTTAAAGAGCGAACCAGTTTCGGGCACCAACGATCTCTGAAAATTCTCAGCCTGATCCTCGATAAATTGGCTCAAATTTTCATCAGCGACCTCTTCAGCATCAACTATTTCCAACGGGGCTGATTCAAACTTCTTGTTAACGAAGAACGTTAATTTTTTATTATCATCAAATTTGAATCCTGCTCGAAGCATTTCATGATGATTGACAAGTTTGATCGCAGCACTTTTTAAGGCGTCAATATCCAAATCAGCCACGCAGTCAAGCATGGATCCTAAGTTCCAATGTTCGAGCTCCCCAGTACCGCGACGTTTTATATACCGTTCCGCCCCCATGACCGCCGTCAGTTCGATTCGCCGATCCTGAATCTGGTTAACGCTGTTGTCAACTTGAGATTCGATTGTACCGCTAGCTAACGCCATGCTCTTCCATTCTTTGAGCGTCGGTTTGTTCAATGCTTGGCTTAAATCTATATTCAGACCATGACGCTTTCTCAGCTTTGAGACCAACTGGGTGAGCGTTAAGGAATCTCCGCCCAAATCAAGAAAATTATCGTCGTCAAGAAGATTATCTACTCCAAGCGCCTCTTCCCATAAACTGACAATGGCCTGATCAGGTGATAGTCCGCTCTCAGTATTGCTGTTTAGTTCAACTCCATCGGCTGACTGTGTCTCGATACCTCCCTCTAACTCGATCAAGTTATCAAGATTGCAGGGACTGATGGTGATTGAAGCACCCGCAGGCATTCCTACAACACGACCAAGAACATCAAGACCGTCGGCAACCGAAATAGTATTGCTAGTGACCGCCAGATTTTTACTCAAGTCCAATCCTTTCAACATTCCCGTATCTTGCCAACCCGGCCAAGCAACAGTGACAGCAGGAATTCCCTCGTCGCTTAATTCCGCAGATGCACCAAACAGATAGGAATTTGCCGCAGCGTAATCAAGCTGACCTAGAGGGCCGAGCCAAACAGCAGTCGAACTGAACAAAATCAATTTTCCGGGCGGCCTTTTCTGTAAACATCGCGCAAGTCTTCTTGTTCCCTCGACTTTCGGCGCTAAAACACGGCCGATACCTTCTTCGTTTTTGAGTGTGGCCAGAGAATCGTCAACAACTCCCGCAAGATGAAAAATGTAATCAACGTTATCGACATGCTTGTCTATTGTCGCGCCGAGCTCCTTGCAGCCACCGTTGACAGTAACGTCAGTCTCGATGACAGTAAGATCATCACATACCGACTGCAACTCAGTTACAAACTTTTGACGATTAACGGCCACATTATCAGCATTGACATCTATTCGATTCATATCCGTTACAGTTGCCGACGGTCGATAGGTTAATACCAAAGATGAACAAACCGGTGCTAGATGTCTGGCTAACTCCTTTCCGACACCTCCAAAACCACCAATTACAATACAACGCTTATTCTCAAATTGATCGACTTCTACCGGCGGAATATTTTGCCGCTTTGGGGTACGAGACCACCATCGACCATCACGGTGTGCAAACAGGACAGCATCCGATTCAAAAGGAATGGAGGAGAGTGCACTGTTCACGAGGGTTGATTTAGATAGCGAATCGAAATCAAACACCCTCGTGAAAACATCGGGAAACTCGTGCCCAAGAACTTGAAGAGCACCCGGCAGAATGGCAGATGACGCCTCTCCATTCCTTTGCCCCAACGCAGTCGTCGCGCCTTTTGTGAAAATATCCAGTGCTATACGGTAGTTGTCTACCAGCGATAGCGCTTCAAGCAACATCACCAGAGAACGCAGAGTTGCTGCCTCTGAATCAGCCGTTATCTGGCCCAATAGTAAGGTGACTCTATTCAGTCTATGCGCATCAAGTTGTCCGTTAAAACTTGAATGACTATCGATGATTTGATCTGGTGTTATTACAGTCTCAACAACAAACGTTTTTTGAAAAACTTCAACCGACTCATCAAACGATTCCGAAGTAACTAGAATATTGTTAGCAGTTGTACCTACTTTTGTGATCGGTTCATACATCCAACCCTCGGACCAGAACCAATGATCTATACCCGCGCGTTTTAGCGAAGTATTAATCAACTTATTATCGGTTTTTGATTTGAACCAGTGATCAGCTCCTCCAAAACAATATCCTGGCAACGACACCCTACGACCATCGATTGGTTGACTTTGCGTCCAATCAACACTGTAGCCAGATGTCCAAATCATACCCAAGGACCGCAAAGCCGATATATTGTCTTTGACTTGTGATTTTACGTGCCGCCCAACCGGGATCGCGACACTAGATCCAAGATCCTGGTGGTTGTTGGCAAGCGTTGAGAGCGTTGTGCCAGGACCAGCCTCGAGCATCAGACAGGAATCATTTACCATAAGCGTCTGTAGCCCCTTATGGAATTGCACAGTCGATCGTAACTGAGATGCCCAGTACTCAGGAGATACCGCTGCTGATTCAGCAATATAGTCTCCAGTTACGTTGGAGATAAATGCCTTTTTTGGCCGAGAAAAGTTCATACCTTTAAGGAATGACTCAAACTCATTGGCGGCGGATTCCATGGAGCGCGAATGGAAAGCGTGTGATGTTTTCAGCACCGTGCAGTCGACCCCATCAGCGTTCAACATCTCGGCAAAATTTGCAATATCCTGATCTTGACCACCAACCACGCAGGTCGACTCACCGTTCACAACAGCAAGATCCAGACTCTCTGGAATGCGCGCTAACAACGCTTCGCTGTTTAACGGCACCGCGAGCATACTGCCTCGCTCTGCCCGCTGCATCAGACGCCCACGCTCACAAACGATATTCAAACCATCTTCAAACGAGAATACATCCGCGAGAGCAGCAGCCACGTATTCGCCTATTGAATGCCCAATATAGGCATCAATTTCGATGCCCCATGATTCAATTAGTTTTGCGTACGCATACTCGACAGCGTATAACGCTGGTTGGGTAAATTGAGTTTCATTAAGCGGCTTAGACTCAGCCGTTACATCTTCAAATATTATGTCCAACAGTGACAAGCCGTGGATAGTTTTAAAACCCTCATCAGCTTTGTCCAAAACACTCTTAAAAACGGCGGATGTCTGGTAAAGACCTTTCGCCATTCCGCTGTACTGAGATCCTTGGCCAGGAAACATCAATACGATTGATCTATCTCTGACTTCCGCTTTGACGCTACACCACTCCGGTGGACGTCGCGAGCTTAGGATTTCCCTAGCTTCAGAAAGTGACTCAGCAACTAGGATTTTTCGTTGATCAAATTGCGCTCTGCCCTCTCGTAATGTATGCGCAATGTCGTTCAATCCAAAATCACCCCCCGCGTCAAGAACTGACTCAAAGGCATCAGCAATACCACTAAGAGACTCTTTGGATTTGGCAGAAAATGGAAGAATTATTGGCTCTGATACGGAATCCGCAATCGGTGTCGCCTGAGTGAACTCTTCCAGCACAACATGAGCATTAGTGCCGCCCATCCCTAAGGAACTGATGCCCGCTCTCAAAGGCGTGTTGCCATCTCCTTGCCAATCAACTGTTTCAGAGACAACGTGAAAAGGAGAATTAGGAAAGTCTATCTGGGGATTTTCCGATGAAAAATTTGCCGTCGCGGGAATACGCTTGTTTTTCAAGGACATTGCCACCTTTATTAGAGAGGCAAGGCCGGCGGCGGCATCAAGGTGACCAATGTTACTTTTTACCGAACCAATTCCGCAAAAACCTTTGTCTTCAGTGTCAAGCTTGAACGCCCGAGTCAATGCTTCAACCTCTATAGGATCGCCCAGATAAGTACCGGTACCATGAGCTTCTATGTAGGAAACAGAACGAGCATTTATGTCTGCACTCGCAAGCGCATCAGATATTGCCTCAGCTTGTTGGCTGATGCTTGGTGCGGTGAAATCAGTCTTGGTATCTCCGTCATTGTTTATTGCGGAACCTTTAACGACCGCCCAGACATGGTCGCGATCTGCAATAGCATCTGCATAACGTTTCAGAACAACCGAGCATGCACCACTACCAAAAACAGTTCCTGTGGCATCGGCGTCGAAAGGTCGACAGACTCCATCTTTCGCAAAAACACTTCCAACCTCAAACAAATGCCCAGTTTTTAAAGGGCATCGAACGGCTGAGGCACCTACTACCGCCATATCCGATTCTTGATTAAGTAAGCTTTGGCAAGCCAAATGGAGTGCTACCAAGGAGGTTGAGCACGCCGTCTGCACTGCGACCGCTGGTCCGTTCAACGCAAGCTTGAATGCAACGCGAGTCGCCAGAAAATCTTTGTCCGAGCCTAAAAGCGTGGGGAGATAATTTTCAAAAAATTCGTCGCCTAAACCAGATTGCAACAAATAGGTATTCATCGCCGTCCCGGCAAAAACTCCTATTCGACCATCAAACCGATAGGGGTCATAAGCAGCATCTTCCAGCGCTAGCCACGCAACCTCCAACAACTGGCGTTGCTGCGGATCAATTAAAGTTGCTTCTTTTGGAGAATATCCGAAAAACTCAGCATCAAATCTTGCTGCATCATCAAGTACTGGGGCAGCTTTGACAAAATCTTCGTCAGCCAGCATCGTCGGCGAGATACCCGCCTCTAGTAACTCATCATCGGAAAACGTCGTTAGAGCTACATGTTCGTTAACAAGATTTTTCCAGTATGTCTGAATGTTTCGAGCACCAGGGAACCGACCAGCCATCCCAACTATGGCGAGATCATAATCCCTGTCTCCATCACTTTCCTGAACCATTGTTTGCTCAACCGCCTCGGCGGCGCGATCCTGGTCTTTTGCCTCGCGCTTCTCGACGCGCAGCACCTCGGGCTTTACCACCTGCAACAACCGAGTCGTCCGCGCCTCCGCTTGAAACTAGGGCAAGTCCTTTTGGTGTTGGCTTTTCAAACAAATTGACCACTGATACATTCATGCCGAGGCGGGACTGTATTAGAGAGATCAGAGCAACCCCTTTAAGCGAAGTACCACCCATCTCGAAAAAATTGTCATCTGTTCCAATTTCATCGAAGCCCAGAAGTTCAGACCAAAGTTCACACAATTGCTCTTCAGCATCGTTTGCTGGTGGTACAAACTTCACTCCTGTATTCGGTCGCGGCAACTTCGCCTTGCTTGCGACCGCTGATGCAATCGAATCAGCAGTGGGATATGACTGAGCAATGTCGATGTAAGCTATTTCAAGTCGTTGGGCGTCGGCATCCTTAGCAGCTTTAGGCTCTGCATCCAATCCAGTTTCCACTGATTTCTCTTCAGTAGATTCCATAGGCTCAAAACTATCGCTACCCGCTGCATCTAGCACAAGAGTTTGGCTACCAGTAGCTTTCGAATCAAAATTTGCCAACGTACCAAGAAACCGTCTAACCGGTTCATTTTTAGGAGTTGGAATATAGGGAAGAGAAACTTTATTAACCTGCCCAGCTCGAGCTTTCTCTACAAGATGATTGAGAAGCGTGTACTCGACTCCGCGCCCTAACACTCGACAGCTCAACAGCAATGTGTCAATAGCTAAGCTATCTCCATCGATATTGTAAATCGCCAGACCTGTGATTCCGTAGTCACCAAAGCGATCCGCGACCTTGATTATATCAATCGAATAACCCTTTTCGCTTAACTCCAAAAGTTGCTCAACACTTCGCCGCTTGGTACTCAAATTAAACTGGTTGGTTCGCATCGTCATCTGCGACGCACGCTCAACTGAGTGATCTGATATTGCTTCTATCGATGTATTAATTTCCAATTTTTTAATGAAATCAGCCAGTGAACTAACATCATTTTTCAGAGTTTGTCGTTTTTGCTCATCGCGGTACATCGAAGCACGAGCACTGTCCTCTTTCGTTTGACCTGATTGATCAAATATCCACAAATTATGAAGAAGACTCTTTACATCTATATCTTCGTCAGTTGGAAACTGCAATACAAAGGAATCAACACACTCCTGCATGACCTCGACACACTCTACCGGTGAGTCATCGATGAAAACAAACGAATCGAGACCAACATTCAACTCGTTAGCTAGGCTTCTTAAGCTAGTTGATTTTCGATCCCAGTTAATTCGTGTGGACACCAAAGCTTCCCATTTCAAAGGCATCTCTGAAGCCCTGGTAGTGAATACTTCCTTAACAGTGTCCTCATCATTTTTTGATGCCAGGCAAACCAGCATTCCTTTCTCTTGACATTCCACGGCGAACTGCATGACATCTAGATTACGTTTTTGGAATACAACACCTTTTGCCCCGTCCTCCCCAGCAACACCGTCCCATATCGTATTGTCACAATCCAGCACCAAAACCTTGTATGGCATCCGATTAGAACTTGTTTGCTTTCGAACGAGTGTTGTGGTTAGCGCTGCGTACCACTCCTTGGTATACGGAATGTGTCCCTGTGCATTCGAAACCGGATCATGCACAACTTCGACTGGATAATTACTTGAATACTCTTCTGCATCTAGAACCGTCACCAAATTAGACGATTCGAAATGCGCCTTGATCCTAGAACTAGACTCTTCAAGGAGTTTTCGGAAATCAGGATCACGCGTATCACTAGGACACAAAACGATATCAATGTTCTTTTTACCAGTTTGTGAAAACTGATCTATCGCATCAATCAACATTCCAGCTGATTGTTCAATTTCACTTGAGTAAAATTCACTTTCATTACGAGCCATACGCTCTGGTCGCGCAGCGTAAATGGTAACCAGACCAGAATCCTCGAGTAGCTCTTCTTCATCTTCAATACAAACAAATCCAGCGTTATTTAATTTGTCCAGAACCACATTCACATCGCTGCCGCTCTGTAGATGCACCTCAATAATAACTTGGTCGATCAACGCCCAGTGCTCGTCGCGAATGCCAGCTAAAATCGCCTCTTCACTTTTCTCGGCATCAATCTTCAAAAGATCAATTTTCTTGACATTGTGCTGATCGATTACATCTGAAACAGATATAAGCTTACAAAGATATTTTTCTGAATCCATACGGTCAGACATCAATTCCGCAACAGCATCCTCAATCAATTTTTCATCTTTGTACCCGCTCGAAACCAACGTATTCCTGATCACTTGGGCAATCGCTTCGTGATCCTCTTCTTTGTCTGCCGCAAAGCTTGAAAATACGGAAGATTTCTTGTAAGCCGTAAACTCGGCCTCACCAATAGCGGACGAAGCTCCACCTTCAATCACGATGGACTCTTTCACATACTTACTAAGATTCGCTTTTAAAATTGGTAAAACAATTGGCGACGGCTCGATAGCGATCACGCTAATATCTTCTGCTTCACTCGCGGAAAACAAGCTAAACAGGCCGATGTTGGCGCCAATATCCATCACCATATCGCCTCTTAGCACACGTACATTGTGCCGGCGATAGGCGAGATCAACAAATATTTCCTGGTACAAATAGTCTGTTTCGTACTTGTTCAAGTGCGCTATTTTTCTACCATCAGGCAGCGCTCTTGTATCCAGATTATCTGGAAAAAATACTTCATCAATTTTGTTCGCATCATTTGATTCAGCTTTCTGCGCTAAATCGTCCAGACGCACTAACAACGTACGAGACTTGACGCTGTCATTAGCGAGAGGGCTGTCTTGTGAGATTAGCGATTGAAAAACTTGACCGTATTCGGCCATTACAGGTCTGACGCCAACTCCGAATTTTCGATTCCAAAATTCAAAAACATCAAGCATGGGATCTGCAGTAAACGTACTTGCAATAGCCGCCAATTCGTACTGTTCGTTTTCATCAACCAACTCGATTGACACAGATTCAGCAGTTAATAGCAGAGTGCCACTACGATCAAACACTGAGAAATTACCAGTAATGGTGCCTTTGTTTGTGTTGAGCGAGGTCAGATGAATTCCAGCCTCTTTGATACCCTCTAAAGATCGATGAATTTGTAAAGATTTAATTTTTTTGAAAAAATAGGTAGCGTTTGTTTGGGCGCTAAATCCAAGCACATGGGTCAAACTGTCAATCAACGTTGAAGTTGTTTTTAGCTGATCAGAATCGCCTTCGTCAGTCCAGACAGCCAACGCAGAAGTATCATCAATTGCCTCGATACTGGAAATGCATTGAAAAGCCGATCCATACTGATTACCTTGATGATCGAGCTTTGCATAGAGTTTGGAACCCTGAACAACAGCGGTGTTTGCTGCAGTCGGTTGAGTGGTGGCAGGCATGTCCCCCGCAACCGTAACCTGACACTCCGCGAAAGTGGTTACCCCGTCTACGCTACTAATGACACATTTCTCACCCGTTCGATGAATTGCTAGGGAAACGGGAGTGTGCTCACTAATCGGAATCATGTTTAAAAATTCGATATCTGAAATCGAATTCACATTTTCAAGGATCGCAGCTACCAAGGTAGCGCCGGGCGCAATACACAAAGAACGAAATCTATGATCCAGGAGCCAAGGAGAACGAACGGTATCAAGAACCAGTGATCGGGGCTCGCTGTCGATAGATACCTTTGAAACTGAGCTATTCATCGTAAATAAAATCTCTTTGTAAGCTATTGTTCTGACGAAGTTTTTTAAAGAAACAACCCTATCCTAGCCAGATTTTCCCTAGGAACTTACGTAGTCCCGACTGCGTCCTTCTACCGCTGTATTATGCGGGATTGAAAGAATAGAACGTGTGACTTAGGACCATTTTTTGTTTATTGGACCGTATACTTTCAGTCGGGTCCTCGAAGTGTGGATTTACGTGTACTTCCAAAACGCTTCTCATCTCCTTAATCTTCCGATATTCCTTTATCCGTATCGAACCGTTAGGTAATCACCATTTATGAAATTCTGTACATAAATTTTGATCGATTTCGAATAATTAAAATGCACGTTGTTTATACTTTTATCCAGAATCCTGAATAACGTGTTGACAATACACAATAAATTTTGACGTTTTTTTGACGAAATGTATTGCGAAAATGAATCTTTACAAAACATCAAAAAGAATCTTTGACGTTACGCTGAGCGTGTTCACTTTATTAGTGGTATCCCCAGTGTTACTGGTCGTGATGCTTTTGGCTAGGATAAAGCTTGGTTCACCGATTATTTACAAAGCGAAACGAGTCGGAGAGAACAGTAAGATATTTACCTTGCTGAAGTTTCGATCGATGACCAACGAAACTGATATCAAAGGCATTGCACTACCTGACGAACAACGCATCACTAAATTTGGATCTTTTCTTAGATCCAGCAGCATTGACGAGTTGCCCAGCCTGTTGAACGTCATTAAAGGAGATCTTTCGCTGGTTGGTCCTAGACCGTTCTCCTCCTTGTATATTGATAGATACACAGAGAGACAAAACCGAAGGCATTCTGTACCACCAGGTATTACAGGTTGGTCGCAAGTTAACGGCAGAAACAGTCTTTCGTGGGAGGAAAAATTCGAACTAGATCTTTGGTATGTCGAAAATAGATCTTTCTACATTGACCTGAAAATACTGTTCAAAACAGTTGCTCAAGTTTTTTCACACGAAGATATAAGCCATGACGGCTATGTTTCAGCACCGGAATTTATAGGCACCAGCAATCAAATCCAGTCAGACGATTCTTTGCAGAGTAGGAGAGAAAAGCCAGTTAGAGAAACAGCGGAAGTAAGTGAGCATGATTAAAACGATAACAATTCTTCTGATCATTGCCGCAGTGGTCTTCGGCATGCTTCAACTTAGCTCCGCCAACACTATCAACGCTTCACAGTCCTATCTCAACAGCCGTATCTCAACCTATATGGATGTCTCAAAGGCGGCTTCGATCATCGCAAATAGCAATGATCCGGATAAGATCGCAGAAGCAAAAGACCATATATTGACTGTCAATGGCGGGCCAATTTTCCTCGTCGGAGATGACCGAGTTATATGGGCCTTAGGTTTATATCTAACTTGCATGGAGGATATAAACAATGAGAAGTGTAAAGATAGAGATATGAAACAGCTTGCCTCGGGTTTATCAAAGACCATGCGCGTGTCGCTATCAGACACAGGAAACATTAAACACGTGGAATTGAATAAACAGTGATTTAAAGTGATCGTCGTTTCAAAAACGAAAAAAATGGTTATAAAAATAGTTTAACTCTCTAATAGTCCATAGCCTACACCTAACAGGTATGCGAGACTCCGCTGATGCCTTTGATTTTTTTGTTATTTTAAGGAAAGCAGCAGCAAAAAATGAGTATCAGAAACGTTTTTGTGGCCTGCGGAACTCGTCCAGAAGCCATCAAACTAGCCCCACTGGTCATAGCTCTTCGAGACCACTCAGATATTAAACTGACCTTTTGTGTAACCGGTCAGCATCGTGAGATGGTTCAACAGGTCTTGGATATTTTCGAGCTTAAAGCCGATATCAGCCTGGATATAATGAAACCCGGCCAGGACCTTACTGACATAACTGCCGCCGTGCTTATCAAAATGCGCGAGGCTCTAAAATTGATCCAACCAGATATCGTTCTGGTACACGGTGATACCACGACAACTTGTGCTACCGCGCTTGCAGCATTCTACCAGCAGATTCCAGTCGGTCATGTCGAGGCTGGACTAAGAACCGGTAATATTTACTCTCCCTGGCCTGAAGAAGCAAATCGCTGTATCGCTGCAATTTTGACTGAACGTCACTACGCACCAACCGAAAAAGCTAAAAGCAATTTACTGAATGAAAATGTCAGTGAGAATGCAATTCGTGTAACTGGCAATACCGGAATCGACGCGTTACTGCACATACGAAAGCGTTTAGAAACGGATGCGAAACTTGCACAAAATATCAAACATCAATTCTCATGGCTGGATTCGAACCGCAAACTAATTCTTGTAACAGGACACAGACGTGAGAATTTTGGTAGCGCATTTGAAAGTGTTTGTGAGGGACTCAGAGAGCTGGCTAGCAGAGAGGACACACAACTCGTCTATCCCGTTCACCCAAACCCTATCGTTCAAGAGACAGTTCACCGCATTCTAGGAAATGCGCCAAATGTACATTTGATCGAACCACTGGAATATCCAGCATTCGTATATTTAATGAGCCAAGCGTACATTATCGTTACCGATTCTGGTGGAATACAGGAAGAGGCACCATCATTGGGAGTACCTGTTTTGGTTACTCGCGACACCACAGAGCGCCCTGAGGCTGTTGAAGCGGGCACCGTCGTTTTGGTTGGCCCTGAACGCGATACACTTTTAAAAGAGGCAATAATCCTCTTGGATGATGAGGTCGCCTATAACAAAATGTCGCATGCTCACAATCCCTATGGCGATGGAACAGCAAGCCAACAAATTCTAGAAGATTTAGCTAATGCGTAATTCAATGAACCGTGTTTGCATGATTGGCCTCGGATATATCGGACTTCCTACAGCCGCAGTGATGGCTTCACGCGGTTTAAATGTTCTCGGAGTCGATATAAATCAGGATGCCGTCAATACAATTAATAATGGTGACATTCACATCATCGAACCCGACCTCGACATCGTTGTTAGGAGCGTCGTAACAGAAGGGAAACTACGAGCGAGCACATCGCCAGAATCAGCTGATGTTTTCATGGTAGCTGTTCCAACCCCTTTTACCGATGACAACAAGCCGGATCTTAGCTATGTTGAAGCTGCAGCAAAATCGATTGCCTCCGTGCTAGAGCAAGGTAATCTTGTCATTCTCGAATCCACAAGCCCTGTTGGAACCACTGAGAAAATGTCAGAATGGATTGCACAGGCCAGACCAGATCTAAAACTACCGCACCAAACAGACATAGGCGAGACACCTGACATCCACGTGGCCCACTGCCCAGAACGAGTTCTGCCTGGACAAGTTCTCAGAGAGCTGGTGGATAATGATCGAATTATCGGTGGAATCACGACAGGATGTGCTGACGCAGCTTCGCGTCTATATAGAACCTTTGTTAAAGGTGATTGCCTGCAGACCTCCGCCCGAACTGCCGAACTGTGCAAATTGACTGAGAACGCAAGTCGCGATGTTGGAATTGCATTCGCTAACGAGTTATCACTGCTCTGTGAGCATCTCGAAATAGATGTCTGGGAATTGATATCTCTTGCAAATAGGCATCCTCGAGTCAATATTCTCGAGCCTGGCCCAGGCGTTGGTGGGCACTGTATAGCAGTTGATCCTTGGTTTATTGTTGATTCTGCTCCAAAGCTTGCAAAGCTGATCAAAACAGCACGCCAAGTAAATGATAGTAAACCTGTTCATGTTATCGATCGCATTCGTAACCATGCTGAACGCTTCAAATCACCAACTATCGCGTGTTTTGGACTTGCGTTTAAAGCCAATATCGACGATCTAAGAGAAAGCCCATCTGTCGCTATTGTCGAAGAACTTGCCAAAGAGAATATGGGTCAGCTTCTACTCGTAGAGCCTAATATTGACGAGTTGCCTAAAAATCTCGCTGCGATTCCGAACTGTCGTAAAGTTGATACAGAGGAAGCAATCAGACACGCAGATATCATTGTAATTCTGGTTGATCACAAACCATTCCGCAACATCGATGCATCTAAATTTTCTGAGAAAATAGTCATCGATACTCGTGGTTTGTTTAGGCGTACAGTCGTATAAACTTTGCTTATGCGAATTGCCGGAAGATCATTTGGATAGCTGATTCTGCTGAAGACTACAGAGACTTAATACTCTTATAAAATTTACATCTTAGCTTCCGACTACAGCGAGATATTTGCGGACAAATTTAACAAATATCACTCATCTGAATTAACAATTATCCATCCATTCTCGCGATAGGTATCAACCATCTCGTCGCGAACCCCATGATGCCCTGCTGATTTAAACGTCGCACTACTGGTACGCCCTACCGCTTTCCCAAAATCAGGCCTGCAACTCCATCTGGATTCGTCATCTTTTGGATGTGCTGGCACATAGGTATGAATACCTCCATGCTTCAAGGCCATACAGCTGAAGTGTATATCTTCGCCGTTTTCCCAAGACAATGGCGGCTCTTGCCATATATATCGGAGATGGGCTTTGTCAAAGAACCAGGCATGCCCAACCAGATCAACAACCGTCGGCTCATCATAGTGATGGCCATTCCAACCAACCTTATGCTTTGAAGAGTATCCACCTTCTGCTGGCAAGATAACCCCAGAGCCACCCAGAATGCCATCAGTACCTGCATCTATTGTATCCAGGCAGTTTTTCAACCAGTTGGTTTGCGGCAATATGTCATCATCAAACAAGCAGATATAACGTGTGCGTACCATATTGGCTAGTGCAAATCGGCCCCAGAACTTCCAATTGGTATTTGATACAACAACGCGATCAACCAGGTTAGACACATCCTCAAGGACGGCATCACTGTCATTACACCAAACCCAGATTTCATCAGGCGGTATGGATTGTTCTTGTAGTGCTTTCACCTGCGCTGCCAGATATTCCCCTCTTTTATAAACCGTCAATATCGCAGTAATACCACGATTATCTTTTTTAGAGTCTTCTAGAGGCTTTGCTGCTTTCTCGAAGTCGAAGCTTTTGACATGAGTTCTGTTCTTACGACGTTTCGCAGGTAGTTTGACAGTCCACCAACTTCTAATCCGCGTACTCCACCACCAACGTATGCCCTCGATGGCTCCACGCTTAGGTTTCAGGCGTTGCTCGCCACCACTATTTGCGCTACTCATGACGCGAGTTCCACATCAAGCATGGGTTTTGTCAGTCGCTTGTCGTATCTGTCCACGTACCTGCCCGGAGGTACCACTCGAGTAACGCCCTTTTGCTGCATGGCGCATTCGATACAAGCCGGTAACTGGTATCGGATCACCGTCATATTCTATCAAGCGACGAAAGATCACATCTTCAAAAGTCTTGCGCCAGACATCCGTTGGTTGCTGGTACATTTTGAGAGAGCCGCAATAACCTGCGGTACGCGCAACATCGCCATGGACTATCTGAAACGCCCCTTTGGCTTTGCTTATCTGGTTATTGTAAAAAAGGCTGGTATCAACATCCACCAGGCCATCGCTGGACGCTTCGGGATTTAACATCGGGTGATCTGCTGGTAACAAATCAGTTATCCCTTCATGATCTGGATAGACCAAGCCGGTTTTTAACGATGCAACAGCCTCTGCGACAGAATCAAGGCAGCCTTCGTGAAAGATTAGATCGCAATCAGTGAACCATAACCAATCGGCACGGCTATTGATGCTGGACTTGTGGCGACCAATGGCTCGACGGAAAAGTGATGAACGCGGCAATACTTGCCAGTCCCAGCTGACGTTAGGTATCGACATCGCATCGAAGCGTTTTATTAACTTACACACATCCTCGTCTTCATCGGAATAATAAAGTGTGTAAGTGACTTTAAGATTTTGCGGCGGGTAATTTGCGAGCGAACTTAGCTGAAACAACAGCAGGTGTGCGTACTGCCAACAATGACTGACAAGCTGCAAATGCAAAGTGCCATCAACGGTACTCAGTGCCTCTGGGCGCGGCGCAACGGGTGCAAACCAGGATACAGGCACAACAGAGCCAAGCAGGCGCTTGTAAAACTGATGACGAAACCAGATGGACGGCCCACTGCTCACGAGGATTCACCCGATGAATCACCCGATGAATCACCCGATGAATCACCCGATGAATCATCCGATGACTGGGCGTCACTATCGGAAGCTTCATCCAAGGCCTTCACGACACGTCGTCGGAATACGGTAGCTTCTTTAACCGTTTGAATATCACCGTTAGCCTCAGCAACTTCCAACGCACTATCAAATGCTGATAAGGCTTCGCTTATTTCTTTGTTTGCGGCAAGCGCACGACCAAGCATCTTCCACGCCGCAGAGTAATCAGGTTTCTGAGCCACTGCCTCACGAAAATGCGCGATGGCTTCACCGTAGTCCTTATCAGAAAAATAAGCGTTGCCCAGCGTAAAGCGCAGCATTTCGCTGTCCTGTCCGCGAGCAAGCATTGCCTTGAATGCATCAATCTGGCTCATCGTAACCGCTCATGGCTATAACTCATACGTCTAGTGTAATGCGCTTTGCAACCAATTGCGCCTCGGCTTTTCCCGCCTTGTCTGGTAGTGGCTCCTGATAATCGAGCACCTCAAGACCTGGAAACAACGTTGGCAACTCATTTTCTGCAAGCAGATAATCGGGGTTGGCCAATCCATGGGTAAACGTCTGGTAGAACAACACCCCTTGCGGACGCAATGCCGCGCTGATTGCCGGACACAAGGCACGATCCAGAAAACGGCTCACAACGATGACATCAAAACTTATTGGTGCCGGAGGTTCCGCGGTCACATCTCGGACAACAGCCATATGCACATGGGAGTGCGCACGTGAGCGTATCTCATTTATTACTGCGTCACTAAAATCCCAGGCATGGCTTTCAAACCCACGAGCCCCCAACCACTCAGCGTTCGCTGCTCGACCACAGGCAAGATCAAGTGCTAGAAGCTTCTTGGTTTCACCGGAATCGATAGCATTATTATCAATCGACTCAGTTGCTGGGTGATCAATTACGGGCAACCAATTAACACCACGGCTCAAGACTTCAGCCGGTGGAGGCATGCTGACTCCGGAAAACGCATATCGGCTGTTCCACTTGGACTGATTATTCACGTCCATGCTACTGACGCCAAAACGCCGGGGTGAAGAGAATCAGTAGTGTGAATATCTCCAGACGCCCAAACAGCATGGCAATACTCAACACAGATAAAGAGAAATCACCAAGGCTTGAATAGTTGGCCGCAACGATACCAAGACCCGGACCAAGGTTATTCAAGCAAGCAACCACTGCTGAAAACGCACTTTCCTGGTCGAGCCCCGCCGCCATCAATAGCAGCAGCATCAGCGCCAGAAGTGCCAGATAGGTTGCAAAGAACCCCCAAACCACATCGATCATTCGATTTGACATGGCATGCTCACCAACCTTGACCTTGATACGCGCATTCGGGTGCAGCAAACGTTGTAACTCGCGCTTGCCTTGTTTATACAACAACAAGATACGAATGACTTTCATGCCGCCACCTGTCGAACCAGTACAACCACCGGCAAAACTTGCAAACAACAGAAGCACGGGCAGGAAACCTGGCCAGTTAAAGTACTCTTCTGAGGTAAAGCCTGTTGTCGTACCTATAGAGACCACATGGAAAATACCATTTGCGATCGAGTCCTTGAGTTCCGAAGTCGCGCTTGAGTACAGATACACACTGGTGATGATCGTCAGAGTTACCAGTATGCCAATATAGGTTCGAAATTCTTCATCCTTGAAATAGTGCTTTATCGAAAAGTTTCGCGCTGTCGTAAAATGAAGTGCGAAGTTGATGCCTGAGATCAGCATGAACACAGCGGCAATCATTTCGATCAGATTACTATCAAAATGTCCGATGCTATTGTCATGAGTTGAGAATCCACCAATTGCAACGGTGGAAAAACTGTGGCTGATTGCATCAAAGCCCGACATACCCGCCGCCCAATAAGCTAGCGCACAGGTCACTGTCAAACCAAGATAGATATACCACAAGGCCTTGGCGGTACCAGCTATACGCGGCGTGAGCTTTTCTTTGTTGATACCAGGGGTTTCGGCGCGAAAGAGTTGCTGGCCACCAATACCGAGCATTGGCAGTACGGCAATCGCTAACACAATGATACCCATGCCACCAAGCCATTGCATTTGCTGTCGATAGAACAATATCGATCGAGGCAATAGATCAAGACCCACAATCACAGTGGCGCCTGTCGTAGTCAGTCCCGACATAGATTCAAAAATAGCCGCGGCAACCGACAAGTCCAGCGGTGTATACAAAATAAACGGTACGCCACCAAAGATCCCAAGCACTAACCAGAACATGACGACCACCATAAAACCGTCACGCAGCCGTAGTTGCATTCGTGAATTACGTACCGGGAAATACAACAGCAAGCCGGTTATCAGCGTTATCGCAAACCCACCAATAAAGGGCATAAATGAATTAAGCGGATCTCGATAGATAAAACCAACCGCGATGGGGGTCAGCATTGAAGCACTAAACAGCGTTAGCAGTATGCCAACTACGCGCTGCACAACCTTAAGCTGAATAGTCAATTGCATGCGAGGGTTTGCTTACCTTGTTGGTAGCTGACTAGATAAGGACTAACTAAACGAATGTGACATC
Source organism: uncultured Granulosicoccaceae bacterium (assembly GCA_964594905.1). Taxonomy (GTDB): domain Bacteria; phylum Pseudomonadota; class Gammaproteobacteria; order Granulosicoccales; family Granulosicoccaceae; genus Granulosicoccus. The sequence continues at coordinate 18,349 of CAZQOI010000021.1, read as the reverse complement.
GACCTGGAAAAGTTTTTCCACGTCGGATATCTGTTGTTTGTTTGTGATCAAAACTATCAAATGGTCCTCAGACTCGACCACCAGATCATGATGCGCTATCAGCACTTCACCGTCACGTACAACAACACCAATGCTCGCACTGTTGGGTAGTTCAATATCACTGATCGCTCTACCCACCAGAACCGAGGTATCACTGTCACCGTGGGCAATACCTTCAAGTGCTTCGGCCGAGCCCTTCCTGAGTGAATGCACCGCTACCACGTCACCCCGTCGGATCAGTGTCAACAATGCACCTATCGTAATTTGTTGTGGCGAAATCGCGACATCAATAATATCGCGCTCGACAAGATCAACATAGGCAGGACGATTGATCAATGACATGATCTTGCGCGCGCCCATACGCTTGGCAAGCATGGCAGAGAGAATATTGGCCTCATCATCATTGGTCAATGCACAAAAAACATCCATCTCATTGATGTTTTCATCGATCAGCATATCCTGATTAGCCGCATCCCCATGCAATACCATAGCGCTGGACAAGGTTGACGCAAGTTCGTCGGCTCGATCTTCGCGATTCTCGATGATTTTCACCTGATAGAACCGCTCAAGCCTTTTTGCCAACAACATACCGATGTTTCCACCGCCCGCGATCATCACTCGACGGCAAGCGACATCAACGTGATGGAATTGCGCCATGACCGTCGCGGTATGTTTGCGTAGTCCCAGGAAGAATACGATATCGCCTTCATTAACCGCAGTTGCGCCCTTGGGGATAATGGGCTCCTGGTTTCGATACACCGCCATGACGCGTGTTTCAATTTCACCAAGGATAGTCGGTAAATCGGCAATTACCTTTCCATCCATCGGTGCTCCTGCCTGCACAGCGACACCAACCATCCGTACTTTGCCATTAGCAAAATCAACTACCTGAATAGCGCCAGGGTGTTCGATGACCCGTTGAATATGTTCGGTAACCAGTTGTTCAGGGCTGATAATGACATCGATAGGAATATTGTCATTATTGAATAAATTTTTCTCGCGCATGTACTCCATGGATCGAATACGCGCAATTTTTGCTGGCGTGCGAAACAAGGTATAGGCAATTTGCACTGCAACGATATTCGTCTCATCCGAATCAGTTGCCGCAATAATCATATCGACATCTTCAGCGCCAGCATTTCTTAGCACTTCTGGAAAAGAGGCCTGACCGATTACAGTACGCAAATCACTGGTGTTTTCAATTTCCTGTAACACTGCGGCATCGGTATCGACAACAGTGACGTCGTTGTCCTCCAACGCCAAACTTCGCGCAACTGTTGAGCCTACCTGACCAGCTCCAAGCACAATTATTTTCATAACTAAGACTTACTCACGAACTTTGTCGAGATCAATGTCAAGACTTCGCAGCTTTCGATACAGATGAGTACGCTCCATGCCAACATGCTTGGCAAGATCTCCGATATTGCCCTGTGCATCGCCAAGGCATTTCAACAAATACTGTCGTTCGAAATCTGCTCGTGCTTCGCGCAATGGCAAATCGTGTCTGAGAGACAAGGTAGTCTCGCTGACATCGGTTACGCCGAGCGCGCGATTGACTTCATTGACATCGATCTCGGCGGGTCCTCCCAACAGTAGAATTCTCTGCACCAGGTTTTTCAATTCGAGAAGGTTACCCGGCCAATCAAGGTTACGTAGCCGATTTTGTGCCGCCACCGTAAAATGACGATACGCAAGGCCTTCCTCTTCAACATGCCAATCGACAAAGGCCTCAAGAAGTGCTGGTATATCCTCTGGGTGTTCACGCAATGGTTTGACGTAAAGCGTGCCCATGGATAGCAATCGAGCCAAGGTTGCATCCAGACTGCCCTGCTTGACCGCATTGGACAATTCATTGCGTGAAGAGGACATGATGCGACAGCGAAAAGGCACTCGCACATTACCACCGGTGCGCATAAAACCCTGTTGCTCGATAGCTTGACGCAAGCATTGCTGGGCTGTCGGTGGCAAAAGCTCGACATCAGTTAAAAATAAAGTGCCCCCTGATGCTGATTCGAGATACCCCATACTGACGGCACCTTCGTTTTCATCACCATACAGTTCGCGATGCGCATTGGCTGATGACAAGGTATCGCAGCGCAGCTGAATAAAACGACCGCTCAGTTCGTTATTTCGATCATGCACATTTTGCGCAAACAACACACGACCACTGCCTGACTCACCAATCAACAGCAAGGTATCCAAGCGACCTGAGTGTTCATCGAGCTGTTCGCTTAATTGTTTTATATAACTACTCACACCTTTTAATAAAGGGAGTCGTGGAACTACCGTCTTGGTGCTACCACTAGAGGAATCGGAAACGCCTTCACTCAGTGCCTTCTCAACAGTGAGTAGTAACTTGGCAAGCGATACTGGTTTCTCAATGAAATCCACTGCACCATGGCGAGTCGCTTCAACGGCAGTTTCGACCGTGCCATGACCAGAGATCATGATGACGGGGAAGTCGAGTTGACCACTTCGTTTCCAGCTTTTAAGCAAGGTAATACCATCGGTATCAGGCATCCAGATATCAAGCAGCACCAGATCCGGTCGCGCCTCATCGATTAGGGCTTGAGCGGCAGCAGCTGTGTCGGCAACCGAAACAGCATAGCCTTCATCCTCAAGTATTTCTTGTAGCAAGCCACGAATGTCCGGCTCATCATCAACCACCAGTATGGAAGCATCGCTCATGCTGCATCTCCCCTTAATTGCATGGCCGCAGGATATGGCAGGCTGATGATCACCGCGGCGCCACCACTCTGGAGATTCTCTGCGCGAATAGCGCCGTTATGTTCTTCAACAATTTTCTTCACGATCGCAAGACCAAGACCTGTGCCCTTTGGTTTTGATGTGACATAAGGTTCAAAGACTCGATTAAGTAAATCAACCGGGAAGCCAGGACCTCCATCCTCGGTGACAATTTCCAATACCGAGCTGCCCCGCTCCTGAACCACCCGCGTAATGATACGCACTGTGGGCGTCGCTTGTGCAGGTTGCGCCTCAATTGCATTCTTGACGAGGTTGTGCATAAGTTGCCGAAAACGAGCCGTGTCCACTGGAATTGGCTTGAGTGTCTGGTTCAAGGAGAGATTCAGCGTCAGTTGAGCGTCACCCTCCTCCCGGTACAGGTCCGCGATCTCCTGCACCAGTGCATTCACATCGGTATCGGTCAATTTCACATTGGGTGTTGACGCATAATCGGCAAACGCATTGACCATCGATTTCATCGCATCGACTTGATTCTCGATGGTCTGCGTCAAACGAGACAAGAGATCCACATCATTCGACGACAACTTCGCGGCAAACTTATGCCTGAGGCGTTCAGCGGCAAGCTGGATTGGTGTCAGCGGGTTCTTGATCTCATGGGCAAGGCGTCTGGCCACTTCACTCCAGGCGGCGTCACGCTGCGCACTGATCAAGCTTGTCATGTCATCGATAACTATCACGCGACCGGTGGCATCACCTTCCATGTCAGTCAGCTGGGCACCCCGGCAAAACAGAAAACGGCGTCCGCTTTCATTGAATATCTCTATCTCACGCGACCATTCTCCAGTAGTGTCCGGGCCGATACAGGATTGAATCTGATCACTGAACTGGGCAAGCACCGAATTATCCTGTACATCATGCTCAAGCAACTCACCTTCATAGTGGTTCAACTCATCACCCAGAATGCCAGCGGCAGCGGCGTTACTGGTACGCACGCGATTATCCGCATCAAGCGTGATAACTCCCGACGATATTTGACCAAGAACTGTTTCAAGCCAAGTACGTTGGCGCTCAACTTCCTGTTGACTTTTGCTGGCGCTTTCGCGCGATTGCTCAAGCTGTAGCGTCATGTAGTTGAACGACTGAACCAGATACCCCAGCTCATCATTCTTGCCGCGTTTATAAATACGCGTCGCGTAATCCCCATCAGCTACCGAACGCGTTCCTTGTACAAGATCATGCACCGGCAACATCATGCGCCTGGCAGCATACAGGGCAAACCACACAGCCATCATCACCGACAATAACAATGCAAGGGATAGCGTTAGCATTGAGCTCAACATCAGTGGTCGTCGCAAGAATACCAATTGACGATATTGTTGATAACTCGACTGCACACTTTCAGCGAGGTTCGATGAACGTTTGGCGATTGGATACAAAGCCTGCAGTACCGCGTTCTCTTGCCGTGCATCTTCAGACAGTACCGGTGTGACCACACGAATAAAAAGCTCTCCGCCAATTGGATCAACCCCTACATAAGACAAACCCTGGCGAGCGCGGGCAACCAGATCATCATCAGGGCGATCAGGCTGCACCGATAAACTATCCAGCAAACCGGTTGAAGCCGCTATGCGGTTATCAGGACCGATCAGCGTCATCTCCGACGCTTCCGTTTCGGCGGTCAAGGTGTTAAGCGCGATGACCGATACTGTTTCGCTGACGCCCACCAGCTGCTGAGCAATGTTGACAGTATCGCGTTGCAGGGTACGCATTTGTAGCCCTAGTGACTCACGACTGAGCTCCAGGGCATCATCAAGTGCCTGTTCGATCTCAAGGTCAAAGTAACTGTTGATATTGGCGCGCAAAAAACGAACCGAGAATCCATAGACTAGCGTTACCGGGACAAGCGCCAGCAACACCGACAGAATAACCAGCTTTACCGTTAATCTTGAACCAGCAACGTTTTGGCGGAACTCCTTGATCAGACGCCAACCATTAATTGCGATCAGCACCCCGATAAACGTCAACGCAAGACCATTACCGACAAGCAGCCATTGGTAGTAGCGGCCAAACTGATCAAGTCGTAGCGCCGTGGTGCCCAGCGCATACAGCGATACGATTAACACGATAAACAACAGCGCCATCATGAAGGCACTGGTTTGTCGTCCTTTTACCGAGTGGTTCAGTTGATTGGCCACACGTATTCCTCACTCGCCAATCGCCATGTTGAAGTGATCAATGGTTGTAGCGACAGTGGCAAAGCGTGAGTATCAAGTTGCAAACGCATATTGCCAACAAGCGCTTTACCTTCTTCTAACGCAATCTCTTTCACACCGCTTGCACCAATGGCCACACTGCGAAGCGTGCCAAGACCATCCAAGGCCGATAACAACGAGCGATAATTTTTCCGACCACCGTTGGCCAAGGCTTCAACCCGATAGTGTCGCGTTAATTCATAAAAGGTCAGCCGGTAACGTCGCTCGAACTCTGCCACCGTTTCATCAAACCAGTATTGACGTGGTGACTTGAGATTGATCGTGAGCGTAAACTGCAACGGCACACCACTATCCAATCCTGCGCGCACTGTTGGCGGCAGTTCAATATCGGCATCTGCGTCCAGATACCAGTCATCAGACTCTGCCTTTAACGTTACGTCTGACAAGGTGATGTTGCCAGTGTTGCCACCTATCCCTCCAAGACCCCGCTGCGACAATACAATCAACAACAGAAAAACAATAAACACAACAATAAGACTCGAGAGAGTCGCCATCGCCAGATTAGGCTTTCTCGCTGGTGTGTTATCGCCTGCCATGATCAGGCGTTGCTATCGCTTGTATCGCGTTTAAGGCAAGCATAGAAAAAACCATCCATGCCATGCTCTCCTGGAAAAATCTCGCGCATGTCATCGCAAAGGGACGCATCAGCCGTCCGTGCAAGAAAACCTTGCACCTGGTCGCGGTTTTCCTGTTTCAACACAGAGCAGGTTGCGTACACAAGCAAGCCTCCGGGTTTCAAGGTCTGCCACAGAGCATCCAGCAGTGTGGACTGCCTGTCTGCCAGCGCCGTCACATCATCGTCACGTCGCAAGAGTTTTATGTCTGGATGGCGGCGAATAACGCCACTGCCAGTACACGGTGCATCCAGCAGTATTGTATCGAAGGGCGTCTCATTCCACCACGTGGCCAGTTGACTCGCGTCAGCTGCCTTCAATTCAAGCGATTTTTCATTGATCTGCAAGCGTTTGACAGTCTCTGCAACCCGTTCGAGACGAACCGCATCTTGATCCAGGGCTACGACCTCAGCAAACCAGCCAGATTCCAGCGCATGCGCCGTTTTGCCCCCCGGCGCTGCACAGGCATCAAGCAGGCGACCACCCTTTTCAGTATGAGAACGCAGATAGTTGATAGCCAATTGCGCCGCCGCATCCTGCACGCTGACATCGCCTTGGTGAAAACCTGGCAATTTATCTACATTCACTGCTGAATCAAGCGTCAGTGCATCGGGGGCATCAGCATGCTTTGTGGCTGGCATTCCCCGCGTCGTCAATAACGCGAGATAGTCGTCCACTGACATTCGTTGAGTATTGACGCGTAAGGTCATCGGACCTTGCGTATTGTTTTCCCGAACAAGTGATTGCCAGTTATCAGGCCAATCGCTCTGCAATCGTGACAGCAACCAATCAGGGTGCGACACACTGGCAGCCACGGATAAGTTGTTCACCAATTCATCTTCACGACGTTGATAACCACGAAGCACCGCATTGACCAAACCACGTGCCCACGGTTTGCCTAGTTGCTTGGTTACCTTGACAGTTTCATTAACCGCGGCATGCGCAGCGATATTGCCGTGGCGAAGTTGATAAACACCAAGACGCAGCAACAGTGTTACATCGAGATCTTTGGCCTTAAGTGGTTTATCGAGAAGCTGATCAACAATGCCTGCTGCTTCATCATGCCAACGGGCAAAGTCATGTGCCCAGGCATGCAGCTGCGCACGTTCTGATTGATCAACCGTCTCAAGCGTTACAGGTAACAGACGACTTAGTGAACCGCCGCCAGTCAATAACTGCTGGTAAAGACGAACACAAGCGACACGAAGTGAGTTCGCCATATCAGGTAAATTGCTGACCGATCAGTTCGTGGCCCTGCGAAAACTGATGCGCTGCTTGGGCTTTTTTCCCCGGCCACTGAAGTTGCTTTAAGGCAATATACCCGTCACCTGTTCGCACCAAAATAGCGTCGTCAATTACCGCGACAATAGTGCCAGGGGTTGATTGCAGTAAGTTTGGATCATCTGGCAACGTTGAGTTTTGATCGGAATAAGCGCTCGCTTCCCAGATACGCACGCGTTGTCCATTTAATGACGCATACGCAACTGGCCACGGGTTCAACGCTCGAATCTGACGCAACAGCGCAGCACTTGACTGATGACAATCAAGTTGGCCTTCTGCTTTTTCTAGTTTATCCGCATAGGTAATGCCACTTTGAGCTTGCACCTGTGGTTCAAGTTCACCACGACAATGACGCGGCAAGGTTTCCATCAAGGCATCACACCCTAGCGCTGCAAGCTTGTCATGCAAACTTGTCGACGTATCGTCATCGGCGATCGCGATGGATTTCCGCAAAAGCACATCACCGGTATCAAGACCAGCATCCATCTGCATGATGCAAACACCAGTTTCACGATCACCTGCAAGAATGGCTCTGTGTATTGGTGCAGCACCTCGCCAACGGGGCAGTAGTGAAGCGTGAATGTTCAAACATCCAAGGGTTGGAATATCAAGTACTGCCTGCGGCAAAATCAGGCCATACGCGGCGACAACCAAGACATCCGGTTTCAGTGCTTGCAGTTCCAGCTGCGCGTCAGCTGATTTCAACGTCAATGGTTGAAATACCGGAACATCGTTATCGAGTGCTAGCTGCTTGACGACGCTTGGTGTCAGCTTTTGTCCGCGCCCGGCTTTACGATCAGGCTGAGTCCAGACACCAACGAGCTGATGGTCGCTCGCCAACAGACCCTGCAAAGCGACTGCAGCAAATTCAGGCGTACCAGCGAACGCAATGCGCAAACACGCGCAGTTTGGCGTATCAGGCATGCGGATGGCGTCTCGGCGGAGGATCGTCCGACGGGAATTCACCATCACGTATCGCCTTCTCCATTCTCTTCCTTATCCGGTTGCGTTTTAAAGCAGACAGATAATCGACAAAGAGTTTGCCGTCCAGGTGGTCGATCTCGTGCTGAATACACACCGAAAGCAAACCGTTGGCCTCCATTTCAAATGGTTTGCCCTCACGATCAATGGCGGACACCTTGATGTCGTCATCTCGTTTGACGTTCTCATAGATGCCGGGGATCGATAGGCAGCCCTCTTGCATCTCCTGTTTTCCCTCGGCAAGCACGATTTCCGGGTTGATCAACGTCAGTGGGCTGTCACTTTCTTCAGATACATCGATAACCACAATTCTTCTATGGTCATTAACCTGAGTCGCCGCCAGGCCGATACCCGGAGCGTCGTACATGGTTTCGAGCATCGCATCCACCTTGGCCGCGACCGAGCCATCGACGTCGGTGACGGGCTTGGCTGTACGCCTGAGCTGTGGGTCTGGATAAATAAGAATATCGAGCAAAGACACTTGCGGCACCGGATTTAGGAAAAGGCGGAGTTTAACAGGCCCAAGACGGCATCCCCCTTGCATATCAAGTAACACCCAAGTCCGCCGATCCATCGGGGGACGCTGTAAATAACCACGGAGAGTGCCGGAATGGCTCTACATTCGACTGCAAAGATCGCTCGCTACACAGTGGCGATCTCATTGACAGCCCTTTTGGCCGCCTGTTCAAGTGGACCGAAATTTGTCGAGGTACTGGAAAGACCTAACACAGCCGATGATCGGTTTGGCAATGTGACGAACGCAGATGATTACACCGCTGTCGTTCCACGCGCTTTTATCGAATCAGACGAGCTTGACCCGGATGCACCGGAGTCATACACCGTCGTCAAAGGCGACACATTGTGGGACATCTCTGACATGTTCCTGAAAAAGCCATGGATGTGGCCAGAAATCTGGGACTACAACCCGCAGATCGCCAACCCTCACCTGATTTATCCAGGTGATGAATTGACACTGGAATACGTCAACGGCAAACCGACACTCATTCTGTCGCGTAACGGCAGGCCTGTACAACGTTCTACACCAGGACTAGGTGCAGCCAACCCGGTACTGGATGCGTCTGGTAACCCTATTCCAGGTAGCGATGGACGAGAACGTCTGTCACCACGAATTCGCGCTGAATCTCTGGATGATGCAGTACCAATGATTTCCGGCGATGATATCAGCCAGTTTCTCGTTCACCCGCAAGTGGTGGATCTTAATGAAGTTCGCCGTGCCCCGTATGTCGTTGGCAACTTCGACGGTCGCCTCACCAGCGCGGTTGGTCACACGGTCTATGTTCGTGGACAAGTGGATCGCAACCAAACCAGTTACGGTGTATTCCGCAAGAACAAGCCACTGATCGATCCGGTCACACGCGAACTACTCGGCCACGAAGTCATTCATGTAGCCGATGCCAAACTGCTGAACATTGGCGATCCTTCGACACTACTCATCACTAGCAACAAGATGGAAACAATCGCTGGCGACATTCTGCTGCCTTCATCTGAAGATGGTACTGAGCACAGCTACACACCTCGTTTGCCAGATATCAATGGTAATGGCCGTATCGTTTCATTGGTCAATGCGATAACGCAAACAGGGCGTGACCAGGTTGTGGTTCTGAATCTTGGCCGTCGCTCAGGTGTCCAGCCAGGTGATGTTATGGCTATCGAATCCAAAGGTCGTTCGATCGTTGATCCGAACAGTGGTGTACGTCGTTCAAAAGTGTCGACGCCGAATATCCGTACAGGAGTGGTCATGGTGTTCCGTGCATTCGACAAGGTAAGCTACGGATTAGTCATGGAATCAACACGTCCGGTTGTCCAAGGCGACATCGTAACCGGCATCTAAAACCGCCTTGTAACATTCTTCTTGAGTGACCGCAGGGCATAACCTGCGGTCACATCATGGAAGATGAACACAAGCTCAATACGCCCGTAATCCCCTGGTTAGCCCTTACCCTAGCCCAGGCAGTCTCACCAAAACTCTGCAGCGATCTACGCAACTGGCACCGCGATCCCAGCGTGCTTCACCAAGCAGTTGAACGTATCCAGTCTGGCAACCACGACCCCGATTGCCCCCTGACTCCCCACCATCTCGACGCCATTTCGCGTCCCAAGACAGCTGATCGGATAAGCGAAGCATTAGCTTGGCAGTCAAGCTCCGAGCAACATCATCTCCTTGGTCTTGATCACCCGCTCTACCCGGCTTTACTACGTGAGCTGCCGGAGGCTCCACCGCTACTGTATGCAATTGGGGATCTGCAGGCACTGGATGGCCCCTGCCTTGGGATCGTCGGCTCGCGCAAGGCAAGTCATATCGGTAGTCGCAGCGCATTTCAATTCGCCAGTGACCTCGCCTCCGCCGGACTGGCCATCACCAGTGGACTAGCCATCGGTATAGACGCCGCCGCCCACCGAGGCGCACTGAACGTAAATGGACTGACCATCGCTGTCGCCGCAACCGACCCTGCGCATGTTTACCCCAAGCAGCATCGGGGACTTAATCAGGAAATCATTGATACCGGTGGCCTCGTAATCCATGAATTCCCGTTGGGCACGCCAGTCCGACCATGGTGCTTTCCACAACGCAATCGAATTATCAGTGGCCTCGCGCATGGTGTGTTGGTTATCGAGGCGGCGTTGCCAAGCGGCTCTCTGACCACAGCTCGTCACGCGCTCGAGCAAGGGCGTGAGGTCATGGCTCTGCCGGGTACTATCCACCATCGTGAGGCGCGTGGCTGCCACGCACTGATCAAGGATGGCGCTGCATTGGTGGAAAACCGGGATGATGTGTTGAGTTGCCTTGGGGCTGAACTTTGGTCGTCTCTGACGACTAAAACTACGAAAACATCAATACAAACACAGTTGTTCGAGCAAAGCTCTCATCATCCCGGTACGATAGCGCCAACCTTGAGCGTGGATGAGAGATCCGTGCTTGAACAAATGACAAGCGAACACGTCAGCGTTGATAATCTCCACCAGGCCACCGGGTTACCTATTGCAAAATTATCCGCAACCCTCGGTACGATGGAGCTTAAAAACTTGATAATGCCCGTCGCGGGTGGCCGTTACACTCGTGTGAAACCCTGATAATTTAGTAGCAAGGAGTCGTGTCCGGTTTGACAAAGTCCTCCCAAGCAACGACGCTAAGCGTGCTTCGACAAATCTGAACCTATATACATGAGCAAGAATCTGGTCATTGTTGAGTCCCCCGCCAAGGGCAAGACCATCGAAAAATACCTTGGCAAGGACTACAAAGTGCTGGCCTCTTATGGCCACGTGCGAGATCTGCTGCCCAAAGAAGGCGCGGTAGACCCTGAGCACGAATTCGCCATGAAGTATCAAATCATCGAGCGAAATGAAAAGCACGTCAATGCCATCAAGAAAGCGCTTAAAAAAGCTGACACCCTACTGCTCGCAACTGACCCGGATCGCGAAGGTGAGGCAATTAGTTGGCATTTGGTTGAGCTATTGAAAGAAAGTGGCGCACTCGATGGCAAAGATGTGCAAAGAGTGGTTTTTCACGAAATTACCAAGCGCGCTATTCAGGACGCCGTCGATCATCCCCGAGAACTGGGTACCGATCTGATAAACGCTCAACAAGCTCGCCGCGCCCTCGACTACCTTGTAGGTTTCAATCTATCTCCGCTGTTATGGCGAAAGATTCGGCGAGGTTTGTCAGCTGGACGTGTACAGTCGCCAGCGCTGCGCATGATCTGCGAGCGTGAAGATGAAATCGAAGCCTTCATTCCGCGCGAATACTGGAGCGTAATGGCCGAGCTTGAGAAACAAAAGCAGGCCTTTGGTGCTCGTCTGTACTTACTCAACGATGAGAAAGTCAAGCAGTTCACCGTCACGAACGGTGAACAAGCCAACGAGACGCGTGACATGTTGATGGGCCATGCACAAGGCTCACTCAAAGCTGTCAAAGTTGAGAAAAAACAAAGAAAGCGAAATCCAACCGCACCGTTCACTACCTCAACGATGCAACAGGAAGCATCACGAAAACTCGGCTTTGGTGCACAGCGAACCATGCGCACTGCGCAAAAGCTCTATGAAGGTATTGATATCGGCGAAGGTCAGATTGGTCTCATTACCTATATGCGTACTGACTCCATCACACTGTCGCAAGATTGTATGGATGAATTGCGGGACATGATCCCGTCGCGCTATGGAAAGGAATACCTGCCAGAGACTATAAACGTTTACAAGAACAAGTCAAAGAACGCGCAAGAAGCTCACGAAGCAATTCGTCCAACATCTGTCAATCGCACACCAGAAGAACTAAAGAAGTTTCTGGATGAAGATCAATACAAACTTTACAACCTGATCTGGAAAAGAACCGTTGCCAGTCAGATGATTCATGCAACGATTGATCAGGTCGCGGTCGATTTTGCTTGCGGCGACGGCAATCTTTTTCGTGCAACCGGTTCAACTGTCACCTTCCCGGGTTTTATGACGGTCTACCTTGAAGATGAGGATGACAAAAAGAAAAGTGACGACGATGACAAGATGCTGCCGGAAATCAAGGAAGGGGATTCGATTCCGTTGCAAGACATCAAGCTGACCCAGCACTTTACCGAACCACCACCACGCTACTCTGAAGCGAGCCTTGTCAAAGCGCTGGAAGAATACGGCATCGGACGACCATCAACCTACGCCTCCATTATCTCGACATTGCAAAATCGCGAGTACGTCGAAATCGAAAGTCGACGATTCTTTCCAACAGATACCGGAAGAGTTGTTGCGAAATTTCTGTCAACTCACTTTGACAAGTATGTTGACTATGACTTCACCGCCAACCTTGAAGACGATCTTGACGCCGTCTCGCGTGGTGAAAAAGAGTGGGTGCCACTGCTTGGTAATTTCTGGAAACCATTCAAGGATCAGATCGACGACAAGATGGAAAACGTGTCCAAGGATGAAGCCATCCAGGCGCGCGAACTTGGCACTGATGAGAAAACGGGTAAACCAATAACCGTGCGCATTGGTCAATACGGTGCCTTCGTGCAAATCGGTACCCGCGAGGACGAAGAAAAACCGAAATTTGCTGGCCTGCGTCCTGGTCAGCGCATGAACACCATTACGCTCGAACAAGCCATACAGCTCTTTGACCTGCCCCGAGAACTGGGCGAATCAGCCGAAGGTGAAAAGATCTCTGCCAACATTGGTCGATTTGGCCCATACATCAAGTACGACGCCAAGTTCGTCTCGTTAAAAGATGAAGATCCTTACACAGTCACCCTCGAACGAGCGCTTGAAATTGTTCAGGAAAAAAAGATCGCCGATGCGAATCGTTTAGTTAAACATTTTGAAGGTACAGACGTACAAATCCTCAATGGACGTTGGGGTCCCTACATCACTGACGGTAACAAGAACGCCAAGATACCGAAGGAGATGAAGGAAAAACCGAAAGAGATCGATCTTGAAACTTGCTTGAAGCTCCTCGAAGAAGCACCTGAGCGACGCGGACGCGGCAAGAAGAAAGCCACTGCGAAAAAAGCTGCGGCAAAAAAGGTGACGAAGAAAAAGGTCAAGAAGAAGGCCAGCAAAAAGAAGAAGTCAAAGAAAAAGGCTTCAGCAAAGAAGAAAGCGACCGCTGCAAAGAAAGCCGCTGCCAAGTCAGAGTGAGGCAGTGCAAAGCAGTAATGATGTCAATGAAGCTGCCCGTGTCATAGCCACTGGCGGCATCATCGCCTACCCTACCGAGGCCGTATTTGGCCTTGGTTGTGATCCCACCAATCAAGCCGCGTTGACCAAGCTGTTGTTGGCAAAACAAAGAGCCGCCAACAAAGGTTTGATTCTTATCGCATCTACGCAAGCACAGTTATCGCCGTTTATGGCGGGCGTTACACCTGAACAACAACTCACACTCGATAACAATTGGCCGGGGCCCGTTACTTTTATTGTACCCGTCGCCAACGGTATTTCCGATGAACTGACGGGTGGTCGCGATACCATCGCAGTCCGCGTCTCTAGTCATCCACTGGTTGTTGCCTTGTGCGATGCCTGTGGCTCGGCGCTGGTGTCAACTAGCGCGAACATCAGCGGACAAGCGCCCATTCGCAGTAGTGAGGAGTGGCTGCATGCCTCACGCAATGAAAATTCAAAACTTAACGACAAGATTGATTTTCTACTGCTTGGCAAGATCGGCGAACGCGCAACACCCAGCGACATTATCGATTTGCAAAGTGGCGAACGCCTTCGCTAGCGGCAGGCATTAGCGGTTACACTGATGGGTATGAGCACTGATACATCCACACCCGGCACTGACACGGTCGCAGCATTTCTGACAAGCTTTCATGACGAACTTTGTGCACAACTCGCAGCGCTCGATGGCAAAGCCAACTTTATCGACGATGCCTGGAAACGCGAAGAAGGTGGCGGCGGTCTAACCCGCATACTGACCGACGGCGATTTGTTTGAAAAAGCAGGTGTAGGCTTTTCACGCGTCAGCGGTAAACAATTACCACCGTCAGCATCAGCGCATCGGCCCGAGCTCAGCGGTCGACATTGGGAAGCGACCGGCGTCTCATTGGTGCTGCATCCACAAAACCCCTATGTTCCGACGAGTCATGCAAACGTACGTTTTTTTCGCGCCGACAAAGACGGCGAAGCACCCGTATGGTGGTTCGGTGGCGGCTTTGATCTGACGCCCTACTACGGGTTCGAAGAAGACTGCCGTCATTGGCATCAAAGCGCCCATGATGCCTTGGCACCGTTCGGTACACATTTGCATCCGAAGTTTAAAAAATGGTGCGACGACTACTTTTATCTAAAACACCGACAGGAAGCTCGCGGCATCGGCGGTTTATTTTTCGACGATCATGACGAAGGCGGTTTTGATAAAGCCTTTGCACTGATGCAATCGGTCGCCACTCACTTCTACAAAGCGTATGCGCCCATTGCAACACGTCGCAGAAACACCGAATACGGAAAACGAGAACGCGATTATCAACTCTATCGCCGTGGCCGCTATGTCGAATTCAATCTCGTCTACGACAGAGGCACTTTGTTTGGTTTGCAATCAGGTGGGCGCACGGAATCGATATTGATGTCATTGCCACCTGCGGTTAGCTGGCACTACAACCACGTACCTGAAGCAGGTTCTGATGAAGAAAAACTATTGACCGATTTTCTACCTGCGCAGGATTGGCTAAGCGACTGTTAGGTCTTTAAAAATCAACAAAATCACAGACAAACGTCGGAAAAAGTTCACCATTCTCATTAAAGAATGACAGTGCTAACTCACGAGCCAAGAATGGAAACACCGCACCCTCACGGTCCACTTCCTCTACTTTCCAATACTGATCGCCAGACTTTCCTCATCATTAGGCACAAGTGGCGCTAAGGCTACAGCCTGAGTATCAACCTCATTATTTGATGATGCCGAATCGTTTATTTGCTCATTACCTGGACCACCGGAGCCACAGGACATGAGAAAAACGGTGAATCACAGCAATAGTAATAGCGATGATTTCATTTTCGCAGTGCCAGCACTAAGTCACCACTATTTTACGCGTTCTCAAAATCTCATCACTGTGATAGATCGTGAGAAATATCGGTAAAAATACAGCTTCGCCCCAATTGGAGCCCGCCTTGGGCCACCACTGGCGACAAGAAAAACGAGAGAATTCACTCACAACTACCTGAGCAACGCTTGAATCCGGGCTTTATTCCACCGTTATTTTAGGCCGCCTCGCTGCGCGAATGAGAGCCGCCACTACGCTCAGCATGAATGCGATTAATAGTCGCTGGCAATTCATCAGCCGCAACCGGCTTTGAGTAGTAGTAACCCTGAATGTAGTCGCAACCAAGTTCTACCACTCTTCGCAGCTGCTCTTCGCTCTCAACACCTTCAGCAACAGTTTTGAGATTAAATGAGCGGGCCATCAGCACGATGGTGTTAGCCAGGGACTTGCCTTTATCTGATTTTTCAAGTTTCAGTACAAATGCCCTGTCGATCTTCAAGACATCCAATGGCAAGTCTTCTAAATACTGCAGCGACGAATAGTCGGTACCAAAATCATCTATCGCGATACTGATGTTGGATTTTCTGAGAGTACTCAATCGCTCAATGACAACATCCATATCCTTCATGCCAACGCTTTCGGTAACCTCTAGTTCAAGATTTGCAGGCGGAAGCTCACTGTCAGATAACGATGCGTAAACCAGATCTGTAAAATCATCAGCGATAAACTGCTCTGCTGACACATTGACGGCGACTTGTAACTTTGAGTAACCCGATTTATGCCACTCTGCAGTCTGCCGGCAAGCTTCTTTCAATACCCAGGTACCAATAGCCGTGATCAAACCACAGGACTCCGCCGCTGGGATAAAAAAGAACGGGGCAATTTGGCCGCGCTCCGGATGATTCCAGCGAACGAGTGCCTCAACCCCATCAACGTATCCGGTCAGCGCATTCACCTTTGGTTGATAGTGAAGCTCAAACTGTTCTTCCTCAACAGCAACGCGTAAATCAGCTTCAAGTTGAACACGAGCTTGAAATTTGTCATGAAGTTCCTGACTGAACATCTGTATTTCATGGCGGCCGTCATCCTTGGCTTGTCCCATGGCGATATCCGCATTTTTCAATAGTTCATCGGGGCTCTTCGCATGATCAGGAAACAGACAAACGCCCACACTGACTACCTTCTCAATAACTGCGCCTTCGATAACAAATTTCTCTTGCAGGCAACGACGTATACTTTCAGCAATAGCAATGGCAGCATCCGGTGTACGAACATCGGGCACGATGATGGCAAATTCATCAGCTCCAAGAGAACAAGGTGTAGCTGTGTCACCAAGGCGATCGCGCAAACGCTTGCCCATGGCGGTGAGTAGCTTATCCGCTATCCCATGTCCGAGTGTGTCGTTGACGGTTTGAAATTCATCAACATCAACAATAATGACCGCCCCCGTCTCCTTGTGTTGACGTGCGGTACTGTCAGCGCTTTGCAGTAGTTGCTCGCAGCGAAAGCGATTCGGCAAGCCCGTCAGCCGATCGTTATATGCCTGATGGTGAATTTTGGCCAATAGCTTCATGGCAGCCAGCACAACCCACAAGCACACAAAAATCAGAATGGTATCGAACACCAAGCGCTTGACGGCAAGACTCCTAAGCGAAGCGCATATAGCGATAATATCGTCGCGAATCTCTTGGCCAAGCTCAGCGGTTGCCGCTTGCGCATTGGCACCGTACATCAGCCAATCATTACGCTCTTCCCGGCTTGCAAGTCCAAGACTAAATCGCTCTGCCATCGTCACACGTGGTGTGATACGAACATTTACGTGATCACGTACAAGATCATTGATACCAACCAGGAGATCAGCTTCGGGTCGTTGCTCCTGCAGATGGGCCTGCAAATCTATCGTAGTTTGATTAACCCGCAAGCCAGATCTTCGTAAACGTTCCAGATTAGCCGGATCACTGGCCAACAGCCCAGTCGCAGCGAGTAACGCCGTATCGCTTGTCAGCGCATCCTCAAACGCGTGCAGACTTGCACGTAAGCGTTGCAGATCAGCGATTTCGCTGACGGTAGTTCGTGGCATCAACAATACGCCCTGCTGCAAGGACAATGTGTTGGATATCAACGATGTGGTTAATCCGAATATTGCTTCCTGAACTTCTTGACGTCCTAATGCGCGCGCCAGTGATTCATCTTCCGCTATCTCTTGCTGTATTTGTTCAGCGAAAGTTTCGCGGTAGGTTTCCAAGGCATCGAGAGTTCGTTCAAGGGCTTCTTTGGTCGACAGGATCGCATCAGTAGAAAACTGCAGACGAGGCGCAATAGCTTTATCGTCGAGCAAATCCACAATCAATTCCAGGGTTTCCAGAAGTTCTGTCCGACTGCGCTGTTGCGTGACTTGCAAGACTGCAAGCGCATCTGCATCTGGTATCGATTTGGTCGCCAGCATGGCGCTGGTGGAGGTACGTTCCGCGGCGAAATCCTGAGTGGCCGATAACAAGCGAAACTCTATTTCAGACACACGGGCGATTTGCACGGCATCAACATGCTGTCGATACGCTTCGAACCAGAAACTCCCCGCTACCCACATGATTAATGCAGCAGCAGCAACCCCGATGGTAGAAACGCTGAGTTTTGCTTTACGTACGTGGTCCACACTTGTGTATCGACCAGCACAGCTAACTATTGATGAATCTCTCTATTCCGTACAGATCCACGTCGCAAAACGGGGTGAAACTGAGACACAGTTAACGTTTTTTCAGCCTTTCAAGCTACAACTTATTCATCGGTATAGGGTGTTCCAAATACAGAGCATGAATATCCTGAGACACTGCCTCATCGAGCTCTATAGCGGCACTGGCGATATTGACTTTCAACTGATCCATGGTGGTCGCGCCAATGATGGCGGATGTCATGAACGGGCGAGACAGACAAAAACTCAATGCCATTTGCGCAGGATCGAGCCCGTGGTCTCTGGCCAACT
>CAZQOI010000020.1:0-44351 GCA_964594905.1 uncultured Granulosicoccaceae bacterium | reverse complement strand
AATGGCCAACGCCGAAGGTGTCGTATTCGCTTTCAGCCCGATTAGGAAACCCGGCCAGGCCACCCTGCATGCGCATGGTATTCATGCGATCTCGGCGGCCCGTCAAGATTTTATGGCCATAGGTCTGGTGGCCGACATCCCACACCAGTTTGTCCTTGGGCGTGTCAAAAACATAGTGCAGAGCGATTGTCAGCTCAATTGTGCCCAGACTGGCTCCCAGGTGACCACCGGTTTCGGCAACCGACTGAACCACAAAGCGGCGCAGCTCCTCGGATAGAGCCGGCAAGTTTTCCTCACCGAGCTTTCGAAGATCAGCTGGGTAGTGCACTTTATCCAGCAGTGGGTAGAGCAGATTTTTCATCAGGTGAACAGCTGTTATGACAAGCAATTATCCCAAGCGATGGGGGTAAGAGCAATACCATTGCACAGAATGTTACATTCCCGTCAAATTTTTTTTGGCAGGCGCTGGCTGCGCTGTTCAACCAGCGACCTGTTAATTTTTGTAGGGGAACTAATTTAAGTGGCCTGACCAAGGGTTTTCGGATCGACGCGTTTGAAACGAGCTTTCGAGGTACAGCCTGCGTAACCGAATTCTGCGATACCGTAGGTGATATACCCCACGCCATTTTCTTCACCTAGCCGACCGCGCAAGACCACTTTTCTTTCACCATTGTTGATAGATGAATCAGATCTGCCACTAGCGGACGCATCACCTTCGATTGGCAGGTAGATCTTGAACCGACCCTTGTCCGAAACGTATCCTGTCACAGTGGTTTTGGAAGACTCTAACTCGATCGTTCCATCATCGACGGCGATATGGAAACTGCTCGACATATCACCACAAGTGAATTGCCAATTCTGCACGTACTGAAGCGCTCTTCCCTTGGCTATCGCGACATTCCAGACACCATCGTAAAGTCCAGCGACGTCACGATCTTCACTCTTGACTTGCATGGGAACAGCGCCACAGCTAGTTAAAAGTGTGGCGGATAAAATGGCACTCACGAGCACTGCTTTGCTTCGATTAATCATTTCAGCAATTCGATCCTTCGTATTGGTAAGTAACCCCCTTAACGTTCGCGCTTAGTCTTATCTGAATAGTTACAAGGCAGGAAGTGCGAAACTGCAAAGCAGAATTGTGATGCTTGGCAGGTTTACGCCAAGTTCAAAAATTTCTCTCCACGAAAAAAGCTGACGGCTTTCTCAGTTCGTTAAAGTGATCTCCGAGACTCTCGAGACGCGACAATGCACGACTCACGAGTAGTCTAGGAATCCTGCACCAATAATTTATTGCTCGACCCTTTTGAATTGAGTCTTTGAAGTGCAGCCAGCGTAGCCAAATTCCGCGATTCCAACGGTGAAGAAACCTTCTCCAGTTTCCTCACCCAGACGACCCTGTAATACCAGCCTTCTTTCGCCGTTGTTTATAGAAGAATCAGACGTTCCACTGGCAGATGCTTCACCTTCGATTGGAAGGTACATTTTGAATCGACCTTGAGAAGATACGTATCCGGTTACGTTGGCTTTGGACGACTGCAAACCGATTGTCCCGTCCCTGACAGCGAACTGGAAACTGTTACTCATGTCACCACAATTGAATTGCCAATTTTGCACATACTGAAGTGTTCTGCCTTTACCAACCGACACATCCCACACGCCGTCGTATTGGCCACTGGTATCGCGGTTTTCGCTGTCTATCTGCTTCGGTACTGCACCGCAGCTTGTCAAGAGAGTACTGAACAACAAGGCGCTAAATAATTTTAACTTGCTTTGTTTAATCATCGCAGCAGTTCGATCCTTCGTTTGTGTGGATAAAATTATTGGGTAGTTATCTATTGTGTTTAAATGTCTGCAGTTAGAAATAAATGGACTAAAGAACACTTTTTAGTGGCTGGCATTCCTAGTTAGATTCAGAAAGTTCGCTCCACTATAAAGCTGGACAGCATTCTTAGTTCATCAAACTCTTCGCTTAATCCGTCAAGATAGGCCAAGGCTGACTCGTGCATATTCTTGGCGTGTTTCCGGGCTCCGTCAAGTCCCAGTAAAGCTGGATAGGTGGGCTTGTTAAGCGCTATATCGGCTCCTTGTGTCTTACCAAGCGTTTCCGTATCACTGGTGACATCAAGGATGTCGTCAACTATTTGGAAAGACAACCCAACAGCCCCCGCATATTGATCAAGTCGATCAATCATTTCCGAATCGACAGTGTCGTTGTTTGTCCGGTTAATCATGGCGGGCAACAAGACACTCGCCTTAATAAGTGCGCCTGTCTTGTGTTTGTGCATGTTTTCAAGCGCATCAAGGCTTAATGTTTGACCAACTGATTCAAGATCGATTGCCTGGCCTGCGGCCATGCCGTTGTCGCCACTGGCTTCCCCGAGTATCGAAATCATTCGTATACGAGCGGAATCGGTCAGGATGGGGTCAGGGTTTTTCGCAAGTAATGTAAAAGCAAGTGCTTGTAGGGCATCACCAGCGAGTATCGCTGTTGCTTCATCGAAGGCTTTATGACACGTGGGTTTGCCTCGGCGAAGATCGTCATCGTCCATTGCAGGTAAATCGTCATGCACAAGTGAATATGCGTGCATCATTTCGAGTGCGCAAGCTGGAACATCAATACGTTCAAGTGGTATTGATAAGGCTTTGCCAGTTGCATAAGCCAGTATGGGTCTTACCCGTTTGCCACCGACAGTAACCGCATAACGCATGGCTGTCTGTAATTGCGTTTTGGCATTGTTCTCAGATGGAAGGTTTGCAAGGAGAGCGTTATCAACGCGATCCTGGTAAAAGGCGAGACGCTTGGATAAGCCATCTTGTGTTGCGTGCATCTTTGGATCTCAAGACTCTGTTGGGTCGAGATCAGCGAGCGTCTCCTTGCCATTCTCCTCGAGCAGAACCTTAACCTTTTGCTCCGCATCTGACAGGCTTTGTTGGCAATATCGCGATAAAGTCACACCCCGTTCGAATTGTTCTAGTGACAATTCAAGTGACTGTTCACCGGATTCGAGCGTTTTGACGATAGATTCGAGCTCGGCAAGCGCGTCCTCGAATTTCATGGACTTGGGGATTTTTTTTGCTTTTTGAGCCACGGGCGTTTACCTCTGCTTGTGCCCCTGAGTTTATCACCGCCGGAGTCAATCGATCAGCTCAAGCGCCTCGTGCAGTCGGTGAATGCCAGATATGCTAAGTCCGTCTATGCCGCCCTTCGGCATATTGGACCTTGGCACTATGGCTCGTTTGAATCCGTGTTTGACTGATTCCTGCAAACGTTCCTCACCATTGGCAACCGGACGGACCTCACCAGCTAGCCCAATTTCGCCAAATACAACAAGGTCGCTGGGTAAGGGACGGTTGCGAAAGGAAGACAATGAAGCTAGCAGGACAGGCAAATCGGCCGCTGTTTCAGAAATTCGAACACCGCCGACGACATTGACATAGACGTCCTGATCAAACATGGCGATACCGGCATGTCGATGCATGACAGCCAGTAGCATTGCCAGACGATTTTGTTCAAGACCAAGCGCAACCCTGCGTGGGTTCCCTTGATGACTGGTATCGACCAGGGCCTGAGCCTCGACGAGCATCGGGCGGGTTCCTTCGCGGGTCACCATAATCACGCTACCGCTGACCGGTTCTGGGTGACGGGACAGGAAAATTGCCGAAGGATTCTTGACAGCTTTCAAACCCTTTTCATCCATCGCGAAAACACCCAACTCATTAACCGCGCCAAAACGGTTTTTTACGGCTCGTATAACGCGGTAGCGATTGCCCGGATCGCCCTCGAAATACAGAACGGTATCGACCATGTGTTCAAGGACACGTGGTCCCGCGAGTGCACCTTCTTTGGTGACATGGCCAACAAGAAAAATGGATGTACCAGTTTGTTTTGCAAAGCGGACTAGTCGCGCTGCGCTTTCACGAACCTGAGCGACTGCACCTGGCGCTGAGCTCAACAGCTCGGTGTGCATGGTTTGTATCGAATCGATAACCATAATTTCGGGCGATTCGTTTTCCGCGTGACTGATAATTGCCTCAACCCGAGTTTCCGCGAGAAGACGCAGTTTGTCTTCCGGGAGCTCGAGACGACGTGCGCGCAAGGTCACTTGTTGCAGTGACTCCTCACCGGTGATGTACAACACTTTTTGTGTTTGACTGAGATACGCGAGACTTTGCACTAGCAGTGTTGATTTGCCGATACCTGGATCGCCACCGAGCAGAGTCACAGAACCTGCGACGAGTCCGCCTCCGAGAACACGGTCTAGTTCTGAAAGTCCGGTACTGGTTCGCGCGTCAGCAATGAGTTCGACATCGCTTGTGTTGACGATGCCGCTGCCACCAGCATATCCGCCGAAGCGATTAGTATTTGCAGTTGTCTTTGCTGCCGCAGGCGGTGCGATAGTTTCTTCAAGCGTGTTCCAATCACCGCAGTCGGCGCACTGTCCACTCCATTTACTGCTTATGGCTCCGCAGGCAGTGCACTGGTACTGAAGTCGCGTTTTGGGCACTTAGTTCTCGCCGGATGCATGAACGTCAGTGCTTTCACCGTCTTCATCTTCATTTATTGCTGGTTCTATGCGCACATGACGAACACGATTTCCGTCGACACCCAGAACTGTCATCGGATGACCGTTGAAGGTAAATACGGCGCCTTGTGGGGGAAAGTTCTCAAAGTGTTCTAGCACGATACCGTTCAGTGTTTTTGGACCTTCAGATGGCAGTGCCCAATTCAGTGTTTTGTTCAGATTCCGCACTTGCGCTGTTCCATCCACAATGAAACTACCGTCCGCTTGCGGCCGAATCTCGGCAGGACTGATACGTGGATCATTGTCGAACTCTCCGACAATTTCTTCAAGGATATCTTCAAGCGTCAGCATGCCCTGGATATCCCCATACTCATCCACCACCAGGCCTATGCGTTGTTTTTCACGTTGGAAATTCAAAAGCTGTACTGTCAGTGTGGTGCCTTCAGGAATAAAGTAGGGATCCCGAACGCGAGCTTCGAGTACTTCTCGTGTAATGGATCCTGCTCGCAGCACATCCAGCATTTTTCGCAAGTAAACAAAGCCGACGACATTGTCCACGGTTTCGCGAAATACCAAGAGACGGTTATGTGGGCTATCACTGATCTGTTTTAGTACTTCGTCCCAGGGATCATCCAGGTCTATACCGATGATCTCGTTACGCGGCACCATGATGTCGCTTACCGATACGGTACCGAGATCAAGG
Organism: uncultured Granulosicoccaceae bacterium; assembly: GCA_964594905.1. GTDB lineage: Bacteria > Pseudomonadota > Gammaproteobacteria > Granulosicoccales > Granulosicoccaceae > Granulosicoccus. The sequence continues at coordinate 39,125 of CAZQOI010000020.1, read as the reverse complement.
ATGTTTAACAGCATCTCGCGATGGCGTTTTGGAATCATGCCAGCGGTCTCGTTTAACACCGTGCGAAGTTCCTCGCTCGACAGGTGTTCATCCTCTGCGGACACGGGCTCGGTTTTCAGCAATTCCAGAATGCGCGTACTGATCCAATTGGTGGCGACCACCAAGGGATAAGTCAACGTCATTAAAGGGCCATAAACGGCAGACGCAATAAAGGCAAACTTTTCTGCGCGTCTCGTTGCGAATGTTTTGGGTGTGACTTCGGCGAACACCAGAATGATCAAGGTCAGAAGCCCAGTGGCTATCGCTATGCCAGCTTCACCCATAAGACGTAGCGCGATGATGGTAGCAATCGCAGATGCAAGGATATTGACAAAATTGTTGCCGAGCAGAATCAGGCTGATCAGCCGGTCAGGTTGTTCGAGCAGGCGGGCGGTACGCTTAGCGCCTTTGTGCCCATTGCTGGCTTGATGACGAAGCCGATATCGATTCAGGGACATCAGCGCTGTTTCTGAACCGGAGAAAAAGCCAGACGCCAGAATCAGCAGCACCAGTATGCTTACCAGTACACCGATAGGGATTGTGTTCAAGTACTACGAGTCCTCATACCGCCATCAAGTTGGATCATCATAGCAGGAGAGAGCGGTGGGAAAGCTTAAGCTAGCTCCGTTCGAGTAGCAGCTCCAGTACAAATTTACTGCCAAAGTAGGCCATTATCAGCATGGCGAACCCACCAAAAGTCCAATATACCGCCCGTTTGCCACGCCAACCGAACTTCCAGCGACCAAATAGCAGTACCGCGAAAATCAGCCACGCCAGGCAGGACAACACGGTCTTGTGAACCAAATGCTGAGCAAACATGTCCTCGAGGTAAAAAAAGCCGCTTGCCAATGACAAGGTCAGGAAACTGAGGCCGACGCTAAGCAACGCGAACAACAAAGATTCAGTGGCGTCGAATGGTGGCAGTGCCCGCATAAACCCGCCGGGTTTGTGCCCAGTGAGGAAATGGCGTTGCACGGCGACCAGGATCGCTTGTGCTGCCGCTACGGTGAACAAGGAATATGCCATCAATGACAACAAAACATGCACCTGTATTGCTGGGTCGGTCGTTCCTGTTCCACGCTCTGCCGTCAGGCTGAGTAGTAGGGTTATTGCGGCAACGGGATAGATCAATAGGCCGAGATAGTGGGCGGAGTGTTGTACAGACAGGATCAATTGCAGTAACACGACACCGATAGCGGCCGCTGCCAGCGCAGTGAAGAAAGGTAAAGACAAGCTTGCAGGCCAACCGGTGTTGCCGACAACCACGATCGCATGGAGCAGTAGAGCTACGCTTGCCAGCACGAGTGTCATGGTTCCACTGCTGGAGTCCTGGCGATTAAGCGCACGCGCAAGTCGCCAGGTAGCAATGCCATACAGTACAGCCGACAGAATGGAAAGGCCGATAGTCACCGCAAAGAACTATACAGGGAATACAATAGTTATATGGAACGTGAGGACCGTGAAAAGCTTCTAAACCGCATTCGCAAGCTCTATGCTATGAGTCGCGAGCAGGAGTCGAGTCCGCATGAGGCGGAAATCGCCTTGCGCCGATGCCAGTCTTTGATGCAGCGATTTGGAATTTCCGAGGCGGATCTGGAAACCTCCGAATTTGGTGTCAGTAACATTGGAAAAAAATTTCAGGCCATACCGAGTTACGTCGGCGTCATGAGTTCGGCCGTAGCTTTGTTGCATGATTGCGTTTGCGTCGATACGGGCACGATTGAGTTTCGAGGCTTTAGCATCGACACTGATGTTGCCTCTATGACCTATGCCTACTTGGCAGACACAATGGAGCAGTCGCTCAAGCAGCGCAAGAAATCGGGCTCGGTTGAGCCTGGGCGTGCGGCAAGCTTTGATTACCGAGTCGGATTTGCTGTCGCGGTCCTCGAGCGCTGCCGACAGATAGACGCTGAACGTAAAGCGGCTGACAGAAAAGTCGCTGACAAACAAGCTGAACTATCTGGCTCCACAGGCTCGGCGAACAGTCTGGTCGTGCGCAAGCTTGCTATGGTGCGTGAAGGTTGCCTGCAGGATGTTGAGCTTGGGCGCAAGCGCCGGGTCCGATATCGCAACGGAGAGGCGCATGCGGCGGGAGCGGTGGACGGTAACAAGGTGTCATTAAGTACCCAGATAGAGTAACTTCAGTACCTGGTATTCGAGAGCAGAACATGTTTGACAATCTGAGTGAAAGACTAGGCCGCACGATCAAGAACCTGCGTGGGCAGGGGCGGCTGACCGAAGACAACATCAAGGACACCTTGCGCGAAGTGCGTATGGCGTTGCTTGAAGCTGATGTCGCTTTGCCGGTCGTCAAACAATTGATCGAGTCCATACGCCTCAAGTCCTTGGGTCAGGAAGTGGTTGGTAGTTTGTCGCCAGGGCAGGCACTCATCAAAGTTGTCAATGATGAACTGGTTGCCATCATGGGCGACAACGCTGAGCCGTTGAATCTCGCAACCCAGCCACCAGCCGTTGTTTTGATGGCAGGCTTACAAGGTGCAGGTAAAACCACCACAGTGGCGAAACTTGCGCGCCTCCTTAAGGAGAAAGATCGTAAGAAGGTCATGGTGGTCAGTTGTGACGTTTACCGACCAGCAGCTATCAAGCAACTCGAAACACTTGCTGACAGCGTTGAAGCTATCTTCTTTGAAAGTGATCCGTCGCAAAGCCCGGTGGATATCGCCAATGCAGCATTAGCTGCAGCAAAACAACAGTTTGTAGATGTATTGCTTGTCGATACCGCCGGTCGTCTTGCCATCGATACCGAGATGATGGATGAGATCAAAACACTGCACAGTGCAATAAGCCCCATTGAAACTTTGTTTGTCGTCGATAGCATGACGGGTCAGGATGCAGCGAATACGGCTGCAGCCTTTGGCGAAGCGCTACCACTTACGGGTGTCGTACTGACCAAGACCGATGGTGATGCTCGTGGTGGTGCGGCCTTGTCGGTGCGTGTGGTCACTGGTAAACCAATCAAGTTCATCGGTGCCGGTGAAAAGACCGATGCACTTGAAACCTTCCATCCAGATCGTATTGCTTCGCGCATTTTGGGAATGGGTGATGTTGTTAGCTTGGTCGAGGAAGTTACCGCCAAGGTTGATCATGCCAAGGCGGAGAAATTCGCTAACAAGATGAAGAAGGGCAAGAACTTCGATCTCAATGATCTGAAGGAGCAGCTCGAACAAATGGCGAATATGGGAGGGATGGCTTCATTGCTTGACAAAATGCCGGGTGCTGCAAATATTCCCGATGCCGTCAAGAACAAAACGGATGACAAGGAATTCAAGCGAATGATCGCATTGGTGAATTCAATGACGCCTCAAGAACGTAAATATCCAGCCATCTTAAAAGGATCACGCAAGAAGCGAATAGCGGCGGGGGCTGGTCTGCAGGTACAGGATCTCAATCGTTTGCTCAAACAACATCAACAGATGTCGCGCATGATGAAAAAGATGAGTAAGGGCGGTATGGCAAAGATGATGCGTGGCATGAAAGGGCAGATGCCCCCAGGTATGGGTTTCTAGCAGAGCTCGCCTAGCTAGCTCGTTCGGCTACCCATGCATCTATATCATTAAGCAAGGTATCCGGCTTGGCATCAGAGGGCATGCGCCAGTCGCCCCGGGGTGACAATGCAACGCTACCAACTTTTGGTCCATCAGCCGTGCAGGATCGTTTGAACTGCTGCGTGCAAAAACGCCAGATGAACTTGCGACACCACTTGACCAAGGTAGCATCGTCATAACTTGATTCTGAAAACGCTACGCGGGCAAGATCCAGAATGCGAGACGGTCGCGCGCCGTGACGAACAAAATGATAAAGAAAAAAGTCATGCAGCTCGTAGGGACCGATAGTGTCTTCAGTCAGTTGTGCGATCTGACCACTGGTGTCACTTGGTAGTAGCTCTGGTGATATTGGCGTGTCCAGTATCGCGAACAGCACTTCACGCAAGGTTTTTTCGTCACTCCAGTTTGCGGCACGTTCGTTAGCTACCCAGCGTATGACGAACTGGATCAGAGTTTTTGGAACCCCGGCGTTGACGTCATACATAGCGATATGATCGCCTGCGTATGTCGACCAACCAAGTGCTTTTTCTGATAGGTCTCCAGTACCAACTACCAGACCACCCTGTTGATTTGCCAAAGTCATTAACAATAAAGTACGTAGGCGTGCTTGTACGTTTTCAAGTGTCACATCGCCGAGTTCAGGATCCTTACGTAGTTGTTCTATCAGCTCATCATGGTTAGTAATACCGTTGATGGCTGGGTGATCGATCGCGGCAAGAACCGTGCGGCTCGCTTCGGAAATGCCGATTGTCTCGAAACTTGCACCCAGTGCCTTCGCCAGTACTTCTGCATTGTTACGCGTACCGTCAGATGTGCCGAAGCCTGGCATCGTGATACAAACAAGATCAGTTCTATCTTGTCCGGCCAGATCAAGTGCAGCTGCTGCAACCAATGCGGCATGGCTTGAATCAAGCCCACCTGACACTCCGAGTATCAATTTTGGTTTTCCAACGGCTGCCATTCTTGTAGCCAATGCATTGCTTTGAATCTCGAACATTTCCCAACAACGGTTCGCCAATGTGTCGGGATCGCGCGGCAGAAATGGTGTAGGTGACACTTCGCGTACTAATCCATCGGGCTGTGCTGATTCGAATGGAATGTAACGATAATCTGCATCGTTATAGGCAGCACAATCACCAAAAGTAGTTGTTGATCGTCTTTCATAGGTGATCAATTCAAGATCAATATCCTGAACAATCAGTTGGCTGCTTCTGAGAAAACGTTGCGATTGCGTCAAGACGCTACCGTTTTCGCAGATGAAGGCGTCTGCATCAAAGCTGACATCTGTCGATGATTCGCCTGGGCCCGCCGCCACATAGACGTAAGCACATTTGCCTCTATCAGAAGCTGAGGTTGCAAGAAGGCGGCGTAGTTCCGCTTTGCCAATAGTGAAGTTGGACGCAGATAGATTGCAGATAACCGTAGCGCCTGCTGAAACCTGTTGCGCGTGTGGAGGGTCCTGTACCCAAAGGTCCTCGCAGATCTCGATACCGACAATCAAGTCTGTTATGGAACTTTTGAATAGAACATCGAGACCGAAGTCGGCGATATGTCGACCAACCTCAATGGTGCTGTAGGGAGTGACATCAAATCCGGAGCGAAACCAGCGAGCTTCTTCAAATTCTCGGTAGTTTGGCAAATAGGCTTTTGGTACAACGCCCAAGAGTTCACCACCTGCTATCGCCGCCGCGCAGTTAAACAGTCCACGGGGTGTTCGCAGTGGTACTCCGACAATAGCCATTGTCTGCAATCCCTTGCTGGCATCGATAAGCGTATTCAGCGATTCCTCGCACGCGTCCAGGAGCGTTGTGTTGAGCACCAAGTCGCGTATGCTGTAACCACATAGCCCGAGCTCCGGAAACGTGACTACATGCGCGCCAGCGGTATCCGCTTCTCGCCACAAACTGAGTGTGCGATCTCTATTAAGATCGATATCGGCGACAGCCGTCAGCGGAACAGCCGCGGCCACTCTTGCGTAACCTTTCATGAGTCAAGTATAAGCCCCGAACACTGGATACAGCGGCGCATATCCTGTGCCAGCTGTCACCTTGAAGTTGGAAAATGCCGACAAACCCACTGAATACGCCGTTTCGTATCGGAGTTCGACCTTTAGCGCCTGCTAGTTGGCTGCTGATTGACGACCGTCTCAGCGAGTATCGTGAACGAAAATCAGACTTGTTCGAATCCTCCTTTTCTGAGGTTTACGCAACGACTGAAGGCATGCTTGACAGCGAATTAGAGGTGCTGGATTCGGTGCGAAGTTGGTTACGAGAGCACGCACCTGCAGCATTGCTAGGCTTTGAAGAAACCGAGTCACGCTCAGCGCTGGCACAGGCCTGTCTGATGATCAACGATGACTTGGCCATTATGCGTCACTCGGCAACGGGTTGGATATTGGCGTCTGCTTGTATATGTTTTCCGTCACTGTGGACACTTAGGGACAAGATTGGTCGAGTGTTAGCAGATGTTCATGCACCTGTTCCTGAATTCAATGTTGGAAGCAGACATGCGAGGATAATTGAACAGATGTTTGACAAACTTCGTGAAGGAGAACCGATTGTTCGGTACAACTATTCGATACATGATCATAACGAATTGCATCTTCCTGATTCCCGAGATTCGCGCACGATAGAGTTGACAAACGTCTTACAAGATTTTTATTTTGTTCGGACCGAGCGGCAAACGTTATCTCGGATGCCGATTTCTGGTGACATTGTCTTTACTATTGATACCTCTCACAGATCGGCCTCCGATTTATCAATAGAGGAAAAACGCATCATCGAGTCTCAACTGGCAGCACTGTCACCAAAAGAATTAGCCTACAAAGGACTGGTTCTGCCTCTTTGCAGGTAACACTAGATTTTATGGATTCCATACTTATCCAGGTTTTTATCTACCTTCTGGCTGCTGTTATATCAGTACCTTTGGCGCACCGTCTTGGACTTGGTTCTGTACTTGGTTATTTGATTGCAGGTGTCTTGATCGGGCCGGTTATTGGTTTGGTGGGCAGCGAGACGACAAGTCTTCAACACTTTGCAGAATTTGGCGTAGTGATGATGCTGTTCCTGGTTGGGCTGGAACTTGAACCGCGCGCTTTGTGGAGCATGCGTGGTCGACTACTAGGTCTTGGTGTTTTGCAAGTTCTGCTAACGACGGCTGCGGTTGCTGTTATAGCTTACCTGCTCGGTCAACCACTGAAGCTCGCCTTGGGACTCGGATTCGTGTTGTCATTGTCATCAACTGCAATTGTTCTACAGACCCTAAACGAAAAGGGTCTGATGAAAAGTGAGGGCGGGCAAGCGAGTTTTTCGGTGCTGTTGTTTCAGGATATAGCGGTCATTCCGATGCTTGCGCTGTTGCCATTTTTAGCCATGCCGGGTGCAACAGAAACACTTACACATGGGGCCGATGGACATGGAAGCGGCATAAATCTGGTAGCTGGTCTGCCAGCATGGCTCACAGGGCTTGTAACACTAGGAGCAATCGCGTTGGTCATAGTGGGTGGTCATTATCTGATGCGCCCGATGTTTCGGTTCATTGCGCAGTCAGGCTTGCGTGAGATATTTACCGCGGCCGCCTTGTTGCTTGTTATCGCCATCGCATTGTTAATGAGTATGGTTGGTTTGTCAGCCGCCCTCGGTACCTTTCTCGCTGGCGTCGTTTTGGCAACTAGTGAATATCGGCACGAGCTTGAAAGCGATATTGAACCGTTCAAGGGTTTGCTACTTGGATTGTTTTTTATCACGGTTGGTGCGGGTATCAACTTTGATATTCTTTTTTCCAATTTTGGAATAGTTATTTTGATCACTGTTGGAGTGATCTTGCTAAAGGCTCTGGTGCTGTTCGTGTTATCGCTGATCTTTAAGATTAAAGGTTCGGATCAGTGGTTGTTTTTTCTCAGTCTCGCGCAAGCAGGTGAATTTGGTTTCGTACTAATATCGTTCTGTCTGCAAAATAACGTTATCCCTGTGTACATAGCGGATATATTGTTGTTGGTGGTTGCGCTTTCTATGTTGATGACTCCGGCGCTGTTTATATTTTTTGAAAAAATAGTGCAGCCCCGGTTGCTTGCTGGGCAAACACTAGAGCATGATGAGATCGATGAAAAAGGTACTGTGATCATCGCGGGTCATGGTCGCTTTGGACAAGTGATCAATCGCTTGCTGCTTTCCAACGGTTTCAAAACTGTTGTGCTTGATATTCGTGCGGATACCACAGAAAATCTTCGTGCTTTTAAAGTCAAAACATTTTATGGCGATGCTACTCGGCCTGATCTACTGCATGCTGCAGGGCTACAAGAAGCAAAATTGTTAGTAGTGGCTATTGACGATTACCAGCAAGCTCTTGAACTCATTGCATATGCCAGGCGCGAACGCCCTGATCTTCACATCATTGCGCGGGCTTTCGATCGCCTTGGTGTCTACAAACTTTATCAATCCGGTACCAATGATATCGTGAGGGAGACTTTTGACAGCGCTGTCCGTGCTGGTCGTTACGCATTGGAAGCGCTCGGTTTACATCCCATTGATGCAGAGAAAGCAGCTACCATGTATGTCGATATGGACCGTAAAGGAATCAGGGAGCTTGCCGAAGTGTATGATCCCAAGATTCCGGTAGCGCGCAATAAGGAATACATTGCGCGTGCACTAAAAATTAAGGATGAACTGGACGCCGCGATGTCCGGTAACTCTGAACTCAAGCCCGATCATTCGGAGCGTGGTTAGCGCCTCCACGGAAATACGCAAACGAGAAAGATATGAGCGTCCCAACAGAAAAAATGGCTGATGCGGCATCACCATCGTCTGCGGCACCTGAAATACTTGGCTTTCATTCAATAGCCAAATCTTTTGGTGCAGTGCAGGTGCTGGAAAAACTTAACCTGTCTGTAAAGCAGGGTGAGGTCTATGGTTTTCTCGGCAGAAATGGTGCGGGTAAGTCAACAGCCATTCGCATCATGATGGGAATTACGGCACCGGATGCTGGTGAAGTCCATTTGTTTGGTGAAACCCTGGGTCGTGATGTCATCCGATTGCGGCAACGCATCGGTTACGTAGCACAGGAACAGCACATGTACCCATGGATGACGCCGCTATCCCTAGCGCGTTTTGTCAGTGGCTTTTATCCGCGTTGGGACAAAGCACTTTACGCGCAACTTATGCGTGACTTCGAGCTCCCACCTAAGCGGCGGGTTGGAACCTTTTCAGGAGGCATGAAAGCGAAACTCGCTCTGTCTCTTGCCGTCGCGACACGGCCCAATCTTCTTGTACTCGATGAACCCACTGCCGGTATGGATCCCGTAGCGCGCCGGGAATTTCTTGATCTTGTTAGGGAGCAGGCGAGACGCGATGGAGCTACCACTTTTTTCTCAACGCATCTTATCGATGAAATTGAAGCCATCGCTGATCGTATTGGTATTGTTGAATCGGGGCGCACCATGTACGAAGGCAAGTTAGAACCTTTGCGCAATAGTATCGCTACATTTTCAATTGCTGAGGATCTTGCCGATGCGTCCAAGTATCCGGGTGAATTCATTCATGAGTGTCGGGGTGTTTTGCATCATGGTAACCGCCGTGGCCGGCGTTTTATCACTTTGCATTTTCAAGGCGGAGTGCCGCTCGGCATCGATCATCGACTGGAACCGGGTTGGCGACGCGACGAAATGAGCCTTGAAGATGTTTTCATCGCAATAGTCAAGAGAGCAAATGGTTAAGCCTTGATGGCCACTCTCTCCCTTTTGTTCAAAGATTTGCGCGAGCATGGTCTCGCTGCCCTGGCTTTGCTATTCGGTTCTTTTGTCACCGTCTTGGTGGCATTGCTGCAAAACGAGAACTCCGCCTATAGCCTGAGCCCATTTGAAGTTGTGCGGTTCATTCTGCTGACTTTATTTCCATTATTGGCAGTCATTCTTGGTAATCGCTTGCTAGTGCGTGAGTATCTAAGTGGGACACGACTATTTGTTGAGGCATTGCCTGTTGGTCTGATGTTGCCGCTGGTACTTAAATATCTTGTAGGTTTATCTTATCTGTTGTTTTTGACTGTTGTGATCGTCGGCAGTTCGGCGTTAGTGGCAGGCGTAGCTGATGATGTCACACCGTTTTATGCTGGCTTGATGTTTGGCAAGAGTGCAGCTCTGGTTCTACTTTATTGGAGCATCAGTTTCTGTTTTAGTCTTTGTGGCTTTCTGCGTGTAGCAATGTACATGACTCTTAGTGCTACGGTATTGATGTTGATCAATACGTCTGGTATTGACGCTTCGCGTGTTCCGCCAATTGATTTGCTTGATCGTGATTTGTTCGTCTATGAAAGAGATATTGTTCCGTGGCGGGCGATCATAGGTACGGTTGTTATTGCGGCTTTTTTCACTGCCGCGGGTTTTCTTATCGCGCGTCTCGGTGAGGGGTCTGTTGCAGCGCGTCTGGCAAAACCCATGTCACGACGCGACTATGTCGTACTTGGTGTGCTTGTGATGGGCGGTATCGGTGTGTGGTCGGCGTTGCAACAGCGACTTGAACGCGAAAGCTTTGAATTTACCAGCTCAACGGTTATCCGTTTGGAGGAAGCACGTATATCGGTTTCATATCTATCATCTGAGTACGAAGATAGCGGCAGAGCGGTTGCGCTCCGGCTTGAGAACACTTTGCTTGGTATGCAGGCCGCTTTAGGGTTGCCAGTTCTCGCACCGGTAAGGGTGTCACTGTTTCCCGATAAGGATAAACATGACATTGAATACGCAACTATCGATGGTGCGTTTTTTGGTGGTAATTGGTTGGATCATGACAGCTACGATGACATGATTATGGATTCGGTCATCCTGCACGGTTTATTGAGCTCAATCACTGGTGGTCGAGCTGTGTTTGAACCTTACCACTGGGTTCTGGATGGCTTCACTCGTTGGTGGGTAGAGCAAGGACTGCGACCAATCGATCCTCTGCACCGCGAAGAGTTGCTTGCGCGGGCGATGTACGCCCTTAGCAGGGAGGCGCAAGTGGTCAATCTGATAACACATTGGCAACTGACAGCTGAACGCTTTGCCTACCCAACTGCCGAAGCATTAGCTTGGTCTGCAATGGCCTTTCTTGAAGAAACTAAAGGCGCGGATGTTGTTATTGCTTTGGCTAGAGAGTTTCTGACCAAACGCATACCAGTCAGTAGTCTTGCAAGTTTTAAGGATCGCCGGGTATCAACAGCTGAACGTTTCGAATCAGTTACCGGGCTAATGTGGACTGAGTTCGTCGAACAATGGCAACAATGGCTGATCGTTGAAGCAAATACGCCCGGTGTGATTCAGCGCTTGTCATATATCCCACCATTTCGAGGACGAGTGGTATCGACAAACGATGCTGGGGCGCACAGTCTTGATGGGCGTTACGAACTCATCCCAACTGTAGATGCGGGTGTTTGGGATGGCGTCGAATTCTTTGGCGAGTGTGCAATGAAACATAGTCTGCTAGCACCATTTGATGATGAATTCGATGTTGTGAAAGACGACGCTGATATTCAAGACTGTGCTCTTGATACGGAGCACAGGCTATACAGTTACTACGCTCCGGGGGATCGCGTTTTCATCGCACTTGATTTTATCAGCGCAGATTTTCATCAGCCTATTCGCCTGCATGCTGAACGAGTAACTATTCCATGAGGTGTCGCGCATGACTAAGGGCATGTCACGGTTGGTTCGTAAAGAACTGTTACAGCTGGTGCCCATAGCTTATCTGTGGCTTGCCGTATACGGTATTTCGTACATCGTGCAGGTTTTTACTGAGCGTTTGGATGAGCAAACATTTGGTGGTTGGTGCTCGGAACACTGCAGTTTGACACCAAGTTATGCAGTAACCATCGTCATTATGTTGATTACCCTAGTGACAGCGTACAGTCTTTTTCCTCGCGAGCATGATGATTCGACAGTTGATTTTCTGCGTGCGCTACCGGTTTCTCGGCGGGCGATTTTTATTGCGAAATTTTTGGCAGCATTGATTCTTCTTGTTGGTTTGAATTTTCTCGGCTACGGAACAGACTATCTATTACTCAAGCTTAATCCACAAACCATCAGTGGCCGATTTTATCCGGATGTCTGGGCTAATTTATTGTTGCGTGATTGTCTGTTCGCTTTTGTTATTCTCAGTCATGGAATATTGCTGTCCTGGTTCAGAACCTTAGGGTTGATTTTTTACGGCATCTATTTCTTGCTACTTATGTTGTTTGAGTCGAGTGTTGGTAGCGCTGGTGTGATCAGTGTCTTTCAGTTCATGACTAACGAATTTCATGGCTCCACGCTTATTCTCAACTACAAAGCTATTGGGGTACATTTAGCCGTTGCCGTAGTTTTCTTGTTTCTCGCCTATCAACTTTGGAACCGTTCTGATTCCGCAAGAACTGGCGGTAAGGTGCAAAAACGCTCTACGCGTATCTGGCAATCTCTTGGCAGCATTGTCGCCTTTTTGATTATTGTGGTTACGATCCTCGGCATGATCGATAGTGGAACAGGAGGGCGCACATCAACTGATCTCGAAGTCGCTTCGACGGAACATTTTCGTTTTGTATTTGATCGAAAACGTGTCAAAACTGCTGCTTATATGCTTGAGCATGCTGAAGATGATTTTGAAAAGCTAGGATCGATATTAGGTGTTGAGACTTTGCCTCATATTCGTGTTGATTTATCAGCCGAAAGTGAGCACGCCGCAGGACTTGCCAAATGGAAGAAAATACAGATGGATCTGGATGCATTCAGAAATGATGTGTCGCAGCGTCGTGTGTTGATTCATGAGGCGGCGCACGTAATGCAGGCGGTAGAGTCAGATAGGGCTTTTTCCTCAAATTTTTCGTCTACCCGTTTTTTTATTGAAGGGATGGCGCAGTACGTATCTTTTTTAGTGGTACCAGAAACCGAGCGTCGTGATGCTAATTGGATACTTGCGTCGGTTGCCTGGAAGCGCCAGCACATTGAGTTCAATGATTTGATTGATGAGGCGAGTTTCAGTGAACGCTTTGATCCTGAACTTCACTATAGTCTTGGGGACTTGTGGACTGCAGCGCTAGTTGATACCTGCGGTATAGAAGTTCTTGGTGATATTTTGCGTGCTGCAGGACGTGACAAAGCACCTTTTGATTTGCCTGGGATGATTTTCTGGCGTGACACAATGCGCGAAGTAAATTGTGAGCTCGATACAGTCAATACCCGTTGGCGTGCGCGACTTGAAGAACTCCATGCACAAGTGGATCAGAGGCGTTTTCCTAAATTTGACAAACTTATTGTCAATCGAGACCCTGACTTGAATCAGATTACTATTCGTGCGTCCTTGATACCTGCTGATGGTTCTGACAACTATGCCGATATGGTTCTTGATGGAATGAGGTTTTCGGCTCGTTTGTCAAATACAGCCCAATTAGCGGCGACAAGCCCACGTGTTTTTCGTGGGGTGTTAAGGTTAAACCGCGAGACTGAACAACCGGAGATCAGCTTCTCCGTGCCTGATTATCTTGTTCCGGGTAACCGATTTCGTTACCAGCTTGGCCTAACTCCATCTCGCGACTCTCGCTACTATTACGAGACATGGCGAAGTGGCAGTGCCGCAGCCAACTAAAAAATTCTAAATTACCAGTTTTAATTTGCGCGAACTTTCAGTCTTGTTGCCAAGCAATGCGATCTGCGAATTACCCCAGCGACTTATAAATTGTATGGCAGGCGCTGGCTTGTCGAAGAGATAGCCTTGAAACTGTTTGACGGCGAGCGACTTCAATACATCCAATTGTTCCTTCATCTCCACGCCTTCGGCTACCACATCTATATCAAGTTGCTGACAGACTTCGACAAGACAGGGTAGAACGACTTTGTCATTCATCCAGCGTCTATCAATCTTGGCCGAGTTTGGTGCCAAGCTTATTAGTCGGTCTAGGTTTGAACGGCGTAAGCCAACATCATCAAGTGCAACTCTGATGCCTGTCGCTTTGAGTTGATTGATCAGATTTGCATCAAGTAGCTCGGTATCCTCGGAAATTTCAATGGTTAACTGATGTGGTTCTAGATTAGTGTTGCCAAGTTCAGTAGTGAGTAAGTCGATACATGAAGAGTTGCGTAAAGTAACACCGGTCAAGTTTAGCGAGATCGTAAAGTTGTTATCTATCATGCCTGCATTGCGCCAGCGATTAACCGAGTGTAAAGCCGAGGAGACAACATGCTTATCGAGTTCGTGGCCAAGTGGTTTCTTGCGAACGTCAGCCAGAAAATCGTTGGGTAGGATAATACGTCCGTCTCGAGTGCGCAGCCGTACCAGCGCTTCTGCGCCGCCGATTTTCATTTCACCTGGCTCTGTGAGCTTGACGATTGGCTGGTACCACAGCTCGATGCGATTTTCGCGCAAGGCGTGATCAACCGCTCTTGACGCCATGCTTGATGCACCCAGTTTGCTTTGCTGCAACTTCTTTTGCTCGTACATCAAAGTATCGGCGTCCAGCAACACTTCGTTGAGACCACGTCCATCGGTCGATGTCGCCAGTCCGATACTGCATGCAATTGAATGTTCACCAGCGTCACTAACAATCGGATGTTTGAGAGTTCTGTGTATTTCGGATGCCATATCAGCCGCTTTTTCGTTGTCGGTATCAGGCAAGATAATCACGAATTCATCGCCTCCCCAACGCGCCAGTGTTGCGCCGTCGTTTATCAGCGATGAGAGTCGATTGGCGACACTCACTAACACATCATCGCCGATACTATGACCGTACTGATCATTTACAGACTTGAACCCATCGAGATCCAGAAACATGACGGAATCAGTGGTTACCGAGTCTGTGCTTAGCGATCGAATAACAGTATTGGCATGTTTGCGATTGTAAAGGCCAGTTAAATCATCGTGCAGTGCCTGGTGGCGTAAACGATCTTCGATGACACTGCGTTTTTTCTGATCAGCTTCCAGGTCACTCGCCAGTCGGTCAATACTGCGCGCAGCCTGGCCGATTTCATCGCTAGCTTTGTCTTGAATCCGGGTTTTGAGATCGCCACCTTTGATTTGCTGGGCTGCCGTTGCATTGCGTTGTAATCGTTTTGCAAGTGGATGAAGGTAAAAGAAATACCCAGCAAGAATCACGGCTACCGACAACATCGCGGCTAAGGTCATTGCGCGGCGTAATTCATTCACTGGCTGAAATGCCTCGTCGGCATCAAGTTTGACGACGAGTCCCCATCCTGTGTCGTGAAGACTGCCGATCGCAAGTACCGATTTGACCCCACGATAGTCGTGGGCATGGATTATTTTAGCGACTGGTGTAATCAATGACTGATTGATTGGAAGATTGTCAGTACTTCGCACCGTCTTTTTAAACGCGGCGTCCCGGTCAAAGCGAAGAGGTGTAATGAATTGCGCATCGCCTTCGAGCGTAGGTTGTGCGATATGTCCTTCACTGGAGTAGCCAACGCCTTCATGTTCCGATACAAGATCAACTATTGGTCCCAGGCGTGTTTCTAGCATCAGCGCTCCAACAACCTTTCCGTTCAAGGCTTTAATTGGCGTCACCATGCCTATTCGCGGTTCTTTTTCCGTTAGATACGCATCGCCAAATCTGGTCCGACCACTTTTGAGCGCGCTATTTACGAGTGTTCTATTGACAGGCTCCCAGCGAAAGCCAGATGTCATTCCCAGCGTATTATTTTCGAGATCAATTATGCGTATCTCGACAACTTCTGAAGCTTGGGTATCGGTCTTGAGGTTTAATCGCGCGACCAGTTCTTGTAGTGGAAATTGGCTGGAACGATCTACGACGGAAAAGCCATCGTAGCCGCCGATGAGGTGACTTTCTGGCAAATATTCATCTTCAATGGCCTGCAATTCAGCGACGAAACGCCGGACATGAACCCGGTCCGCCATGCTGTTGGCATCTTCGCGGTAGTCCGCGAGGATATTATTGATGCGGGCGGCTTCAAGACGTTGATTGTTCAGTAGGGCGATCTCGACGCGCTCGGTTAGTTGGCGGTCGAAAAGGTGAATTGAAAAACCGCTTGCCACAATCAGCGGCACAAGAACCGATAGTAAGCAAACCAAAAGTTTGGCGCGTATTCCCATAAACCGCAGTACCTCTACCTGACGCCTTTGTTTGGGGTGAAGTGTGATGGAAATCGCACCGATAGTGCGTCCCATATCTCACTATCATGCCCGAAACTTGCGGTGCCTCCGTGCGAATGTTTGCTGTAAAAGGATTTTTTTATAGAATATTCAATAAAAACAATAATTTAGCACAATAAATAACATAGCAATTGAGTCGCTGGTGCATTAACAGTTCTGTCTCCATTAGCCGATAAGACAGTGTGATTTGGGCGAAATGCCCAGGCCTTTTTACGATGTGCGGAGAAAATGCAACCACTGCCACGTCAAGACCTAAGTGACGCAGACGATTCGAGTGCGGACTCTACCGAGTCCGGCGTTCGTTCGCTACGGTCGGTTGCCGTTAACAGTACGGACGTTGGTTCGCGTGATTCTGAAGCCCTAGCCGCCAAGGTCGCTTTAGGTCAGGCTGAGTGGCTGGCGAAACGTCAAGCGGTCGTGATCAGTTTGGCTGCTGATCTCTTGGATGCTCATGACATCGATCATGCGGCGGCGAACTTTGTTAACGCTCTGCATCAGAAATTCGGCTGTTCAAGAGTTGTGCTTGGACTTAGCGAGCAACCCTCGCGTGATTTGCGCATCGCGGCCATCTCTCAACAAGCTGTTATTGATGCGTCTAGCGCTGAGTCTCGGTTGCTGCGTGAAGCACTGCATGAGGCGATAGAATTTGAGCATTCCGTATGTTGGCCAAATGCGGGTGCTAATGCGGGTGCTAATGCCAGTGACACACTTGCGATAGTTGATGCTCACAAACGTTTGTCAGCAGGTCGTAAAGACGTGCAGATAACCACGGTACCGCTTTATCACGAAACTGAAGTGGTGGGTGCAGTTTTGCTCGAACGCCAAGACGATACGCCAATCGCCAAACTGACCCGAGAATTAATTGAACAATCGGCAGCGATTGCAACGCCTATTTTGAACTTGCATGTCGATGCGTCACGTTCATTGCGCTCTCAGTGTTGGGATAAGTTTCAACGATTCGCTGAGAATTTGTTTGGGCCGGAATATCTTGGTGTTAAGTGCGTATCTGCCGCGATGATCCTCGCTATAGCTGTTCTTGCAATTGTTCCGGTAGAGGCTCAGGTCGTCGCAGAGGCTGAAATTGTTGCCGAGGAGCGACGTATCGTTAGTGCCCCCACCAATGGATTTATCGAATCGATCAGTGCCCGCGCTGGTGATCGCGTTGTTGAAGGGCAGTTGTTGCTTGCACTTGATACGCGTGATCTTGTGCTGCAGGGCGATCGCTTTGACAACGAGATTCAATCAGCTGAGGCAGAGTTTCGCGCTAGCATGGCGGCACATGATCGTAAGGCGATGGCCGTTGCCCAAGCTGAACTTTCGCGAGCTCGCGCAGAGCGTGACCTTATACAGAGGCAGATCGAACGGGCCACAATACGTTCTGCGATTGACGGCTACGTTGTCAGCGATGTGCTGAATCAGGCGGTCGGGACACCAGTTGCTCGCGGTGATGTCTTGCTTGAACTGGCACCAGCTGCGGGAAAGGAAATTCACGTCCTGGTACATGAGCATGATATCGCTGATGTTAAATTGGAGCAGCAAGGCGAGTTGTCCTTACGAGCAAACCCTGGACAGGCAATGCCTTTTAAAGTCACCAGAATTCATCCAGTGGCAGAAGCTGGTGATGGCGTCAGTCGTTTTCGTGTTACTGCATCCCTCGACGCTGAGCCAGGTGAACTTCGCCCCGGACAAACGGGACTCGCCAGATTATCTATCGGTACCGACAGTGCCTTATCGGTTGCGACCAATGGTTTTAGTCGCTGGTTCAAGCAGCAGTGGTGGGCTTGGTTCGGTTGATGAATACGCAGGCTCTATTCAGTCCTAATTGGTATCGCGTTAGCGATATAGCACCTTGGCTTGCCAGCGATGTGGCGATTCATCGACATGTTTATCGTGGTGAGCCTAGCTATGTGCTGCACCGTCGTTCAACGGGTAGTCATTACCGTATGGACGTCGCGACCTTTGCAATCATCGATCGTTTTGATGGCGTAATCACTGTCGATGAATTGTGGCAGTTGTTGTTATCCGAACGCGATGAGGATGCACCTACGCAATATGAAATGTTGTCCTTGTTAGGCTCGCTTCATGATGCAGATTTATTGGTTGTCAGTGGGCGTATGGACCCTGATAACTTATTCGCTCGCAGAAACGATGAGTCGCGACGAAATTCCAAGCAGCGATATTCTAATCCGCTCTATATGCGCTTTGCATTGTGGGATCCGGAAGAGACACTGAAAAAGATGACATCAGTGTCATCGGCTCTGTTCAGTAAGGCTGGTTTATATTTCTACATGGCCTTGATCACTCTTGCTTTGTTCCAATTTTTGCCACAACTTGACCTTGCTGTCGATGAGATGGCCACGTTTGATTTTCTTGCGCCGGAGAATTTGATCCTCTTCTTGTTTGCGTACCCACTGCTAAAACTTGTGCACGAGTTTGCACATGCTCTGGCCGTTAAGCGGTTCGGTGGTGAAGTCCATGAATTTGGTATCGCGTTGCTCGTGTTACTACCAATTCCTTATATGGTCGCCAGTGCCAGTACGGTATTTCCGCATAAATATCATCGTATGCTGGTTGCTGCGGCAGGTATGCTTCTTGAGCTCGGAGTTGCGGCAATCGCAGCGATCGTGTGGGCTAATTCAACTGGATTGTTGCACGAACTTGCCTTGACGTTGATGTTGATTGGTAGTGTGTCGACTGTTTTTTTCAATGGCAATCCCTTGTTGAAATTTGACGGTTATTTTTTACTTGCCGATTACCTGGAAATCCCGAACCTTGCGGAGAAGTCGAAGCGATACCTCTCTACACGGGTCAAGATACTTTTATTTGGACATGGCGAGCATGAGGACATCGCGGATCGTGGTTTGCGTTTCTGGTTGATTAGTTACGCGGCGTCGGCAGGTGTTTATCGCATTGTGTTGATGGTCTCGATCGCCTGGATGCTCAGTGAGCGCTACTTTCTGTTTGGTGTCGCGCTCGCTCTGTTTGTGTTGTTTACATCAGTACTGTTGCCTCTGTACAAGATGTTCCGAGGTCTTTATAGCGAGCCTAGACTCGGACGGTTACGTGTGACGGCCTGGACAGTCGGTGCTCCTGCATTACTTCTTGGAGCGGCTTTATTTATTCCATTGCCAAACATTACAGCTGCGACTGGTGTTGTTTGGTTGCCTGATGAATCTGTCGTGCGAGTGAATTCATCCTGTGAAGTGATCAAAGTACACCAACTCCCTGGCAGTGATGTCCAAAAGGGTGATTCCTTATTTGTTTGCGATGATCCCGCACTGGAGACGCGTGGCCAAGTGCTGCAAGCGAAGCTTGACCAATTGAATGCGCAGATGGCGGGACTCGTACGTAGTGATCCTCTAGAGTTTGCCAGTTTGCAGCGCGAGTCATTAGCGGTCTCTCGTTCGCTTGAAGATACGCGTAATCGCATATCAGACCTCACTGCAACAGCTCGAACTGATGGCAGATTTGATGTTGTCGGCAGCGCCCAGCTTGATGGTCGTTTTCTTGAGGCAGGCAGCATAGCAGCCTATGTTGTGCCTGAAAATGCGCGCACTGTACGGGTCGCTGTTCCAGAAACAGAAACCTTGCAATTGAGTGATGTTCGCCGTGTCAGTTTGCGTGTCGCGCATGGCCGGCACGGTGTATTTAAAATGGACAGCGAGATAACCCGTCAAGCGCCAAAGGCTACCACCTATGTGCCCAGCCCAGCGTTGACCACCTTTGGGGGAGGTCAACTTGAGGCTGATCCCGAGAGTAATGGTGACCGTTTATCACAGCCTGCTTATGATGTAGAACTGGCATGGCCTGGTGATACCAGCAGCGCGCCTATCGGTACACATGTGAATGTCCGGTTTGTCGGAGCGCCCGAACCTTTGGGCCGGCGCATCAAGCGACGAGTGCAACGTGCTTTTATCGGAAGGCTTAGCGCATGAACCAAGCTGCTAGCACAAGCATATTGATGAGTCCGCGGGTGCGACCGGGTTTACGTTATGGGAACCGTCCGATGAAGGCGGTGCCCGTCGCAGACTTTTCCGATCGCTTCATACGTCGCCTGGATGCTCGTCTCGGCAGCCTTTGGGATCGTTGGCAGCTGCGTCAAAACAGTTTTGCGGCTTTTGTACCAACTTATCAGGAGATAAGTAAAAGAGTCGCCCGCTATAGCGATTTAACAGATGATGAATTTGAGCAACGTCTTGGCGAATCTCGTCATAGAGCGAACAAACTATTTTCACTTGATCAAATTCAAGATGACTTTGCACTGTGTATTGTCGCTTGCGAACGAACTATTGGATTGCGACCACACCCGGAGCAGGTTTTCGCCGCTTGGAATATGCAAAATGGTGTAGCGATAGAGATGCAAACAGGGGAAGGAAAATCTCTGGTGGCAGCTCTGACAGCAGCGACAGTTGCAAGGACTGGCACGCGTGTTCACGTTATCTCAGTTAACGATTACCTTGTCGAGCGTGATTGCCAAGTCTTCGCCCCAATGTTCAAGCTGCTTAACCTGTCAACAGCCGCTTCGCTTGGACGTGATGACGAGAATGCTCGCCGTCATGCCTATGCCTGTGACATAACCTATGTAACAGCCAAGCAACTTGCATTTGATTATCTTCGTGATCAAATGCAAGGTCCGCGTGGTGGCGGTGTTGCTGAGCGTCTTGAGTCCTTGACGGGTGATGCTCAGTCGGCACTAACAATGTTGACTGGTTTGTCATTCGCCATTGTCGATGAGCTAGACAACATCATGATCGATGATGCTCGAACGCCGATGATACTGGCGACTGCTCGGGACGATGTAAAGCAATCTGATAACCGCGCAGAAATGAGCGTAGCAATTGGCCTTGCCAGAGAGCTTCACGAAGATGTGGATTTTCGAATTCAACGAAAAAGTGGTGGTATCTGGCTGACTGATCAAGGGCAATCTCACTTGGCTGAACTCGGCGAGCAATTCAAGGGCGTGTGGCAATTCAAACGCTACCGCAGTGAACGTGTGCGTCAGGCCTTGCATTGTCTGCACATTTTAAAGCGTGACCATGATTATGTTGTGCGTGACGGGCGAATTGAGTTGGTTGATCAGTCTACTGGTCGGATAATGAGTGATCGACGTTTGCAAAATGGTTTGCACAGCTTCCTTGAAGTACTGGAAAAGTGTGAGTTGACCACTGATACTGCGACCGAAATTTCTACAAGCTTTCAATCTTTCTTTCAATGCTTTCATGTGATTTGCGGTATGAGCGGCACCTTGCGTGAAACACGTGGTGAACTGTCTTCAAGCTATGGCTTACAGGTGCTGGAGGTTCCCAGTCATTCCGACAACAGGCGTAAGTATATTGGTAATGAGATGGTTGTTGATCAGGATGCCTTTGCTGTCGCTATCATCCAACGAGTAAAGCAATACCATGCCACAGGCCGCCCGCTACTTTTAGCAACAGCCAGTATCGAGCAGTCACGATGGGTGTCAAGCCTACTTGTTGAGCATAAGCTCGATCATCAAGTGCTCGATGCAGTGCAAGATGGCGACGAGGCTGAGATTGTCAGTTTGGCTGGCCGTGCATTTGCTATTACGGTTGCGACCAATATGGCAGGTCGCGGTACAGACATTCCACTTGATGATGAAGCCGGAGCTGCAGGTGGTTTGCATGTAATTTTGCTGGCTGTTAACGACAGCAAAAGAACTGATCGACAAATCTATGGTCGTGCCGCTCGTCAAGGTGACCCGGGATCTACCGAATGTTTGTTGTCACTTGACGATGCGCTACTGAGTGAGGAATTTCATCCCTGGTTGAAATCCTTGATACGCGCCATTTTCAAACGTTCGGATGTATTAGGGTCTTGTGCCGGTTTGTTCTCGGTTTCCTTATTAAAAATCTCACTTGTCAGACGTCATGTCCGACTGCGAAAGGCAGTCATGCGTGAACATGGCCGTCTGCAACGAATGCTTGCCTTTGGCGAGTCCAACTGAAAGGTATGTTGACGATGAATGCTAGCGTCATGAATAACGTTCCCAAGACAAGTAAAATCAAGTTCAGTGTTTCCGCATTGGTGGGAGCTCTTATGCTCACTACAGCCAATGCAACTGTTGCTTCGACGTACGCTGGTGATTGCTTGATTGAACCTATGATCGTGGCTGAAGTGGGCAGTCCGGTACAAGGTGTTATTAGTGAGTTGCTTGTCGATCGCAGCGATTTCGTCAAACGCGGTCAGCCGATTGCTCAGCTTGAAGCGGATGCGGAACAGGCCAACATGGATCACGCTACCATGCGTGCCGCAATGAAATCAGAAATAGCTGCACGTGAGGCCGACCTTGCGCTTGCGACTCACAATTTGAAACGGCAGCAGGATCTGTTCAAGCAGCAGTTAGTGCCAGCACAAGAACGTGACGAAGCTGTTGCACGTAAGCGCGTGGCGGAGGCAACGCTCATACAAGCCCGTGAAAGCCGTTCACTATTGCAGATTGAATTGAAACGTGCCGAGCAACAACTTTCGCAACGTACCATCAGAAGTCCTCTGGATGGAGTTATTGTTGAGCACCATGCATTTCCGGGTGAGTTCATCTATGACAACCCAGTGATGACGGTTGCACAGCTAGACCCACTTCGCGTTGAGGTTGTTTTGCCGGCGCGTTATTTTGGGCAGTTCAAACCGGGTGATACTGCGCGTATCGTTCCCGAAGTTAATCAGGAAGAGCCTTTGACTGCAGTTGTTGATGTTGTTGATCAATTGCTGGATACACGAAGTGGCACTTTTGGTGTACGACTGACCTTGCCGAATGCCGAGCTCTCGATACCGGGCGGTCAAAAGTGCCAAATTGAATTTATCGAAGGTCTTTCGAATGGCTAATATCGGCCAAAAGATCAAACAGACTCTCAAGTCGCGTCCGCTGCACTTGAGCTTCAGCTTGGTGATGTTGTCACTGAGCGTGCTGTTTGTGGCTGACTTTCTAGGACTACGTGATGATCAACGTGCCAACGTGCAGAATGCGCGTGCACTTGTTTCCCAGTCTCTTGCTGTGCAACTCTCGACACTTGCCAGTACTAACGAATTGGAGTTTTTAAGTAAGACTGTTGAAAAATTTGTTGATCACAATGACGATGTACTGGCTGCCTCACTCGAAGAGAGAACTGGTGTGTCGTTGGCAGCCTTTGGAGATATCAGTCTGCTGCAAAGAGTTGGCGATAAGTCAACCGTAACCCATGTCCGGGTACCCATTCTGGATAAGGACAGAGAGTGGGGGGACGTTCGAGTTGTATTTACTCCCTCCAGGCTATGGCTGCAAGACTTGACGTGGTTTCTATTTATAACCGGTGTGTCCGTTGTTGCGTTCTGGTTATTCATTTCAAAAGTTCTTTTGCAATTGGATCCGAGTCGAGCCATACCTGATCGCGTCGACTCAGCGTTCAATTTGTTCAATGAAGGTGTGCTTATTCTTGATAATGAACAGCACATCATCATGGCCAATGCCGCGGCTGCAGAACTCGTTGATATAGATGCAGATAAACTAGTAGGTCGAAAGCTTGATGATTGGCCCTGGCAAGTTGATGATGATTGGCAAGCGCCATGGGCTACTACGTTGCACAGTGGTCTTGATATAGCTGATAAGCCTATGCGCCTCAGGCTTGATGATTCTAAAACTCGACTTTTCATGGTCAGCTGCTCGCTTGTCGGTAACGCCGAGGAGTCACAGCACGGTGTATTGGTCACCCTTGATGACATGACAGTTATCGAAAAGAAAAATCAGGAACTCGCCAAAACGCTAAAGGAGCTAAGAGTTTCTCAAGATGCGATAAGTGCGAAGAATGCAGAACTTCAAATCCTTGCTACACGCGATCCTCTGACAGGTTTGTACAATCGTCGTGTGTTGATGGAAAACCTCGAACGCGAATTCTTGAAAGCCAAACGTGAAAATCTTAAGCTTAGTTGTATTATGGTCGACATCGATCATTTCAAAGCTATCAATGATAACTATGGTCATTCTGTAGGCGATGATGTCATTGAAGCTGTTGCGCATGCGCTTAAAACAGTCAGTCGTGAGTACGATACTGTGGGTCGCTATGGTGGTGAAGAATTTCTTATGCTGTTGCCAGGGCTCCCGGCCAAGGCTGCTTTAGAAGTTGCAGAGCGTATACGCAGCTCTGTTGTCGAACTGGCAACGCGTGAACATATTGCAGTAGATCAGTTGACTGCAAGCTTAGGCGTATCGGAAATTGGTTTTAGTGCCGAAGATGGCCCAGCGATGGTCGATCAAGCTGACCAAGCACTGTATGTGGCCAAGCAAGCTGGTCGAAATCGCGCATCAATCTTTGATCCCAATGTGGTGCCGATCAGCGAGCCGGAAACCCAATCGATCATTAAGTTGGTCGAAAATTTTGACGATTCTGCATTAGTTAGAGTCAAAGAGCTCGAAGCTTTGGTTGAGCAACGCAACAGCGATCTTGACAAGCTGCGCCAATACGATGAATTAACCGGAGTGCCTACGCGCAGCCTCTTTAAGCAGCAAATCGAAAACGAATTGGTACGCTCGAAGCGTCTGGAAACAAGCACAGGTGTGATGTCGTTTGAGTTGCGTGACATGAGCCTGCTGTTGTCAACGTTTGGGCACGCCACTATTGATGCGCTAGTGTGTGAGTTTGTCTCTCGTCTACATGAAGGTCTTAGAAGTACCGATCTCGTCGTGGACATATCAGGTGAACACAGTCTGTCCAGGCTAACCAATAATGAGTACGGTGTATTGCTGAGTGATATGGCGGATGCGAGTAACGCGATGCCGGTGATTACCCGGCTTAGACGATTACTGTCTGAACCCTTCATGGTTGGTCAAGAGCGTGTCTATGTTGGTGCCAACATCGGCATCGCTTTGTATCCGGCAAATGGGGATACAGCTGAATTACTTATGGAGAGTGCTGGTCGAGTACGTTGTGAAGCAGCAATGAGTCCTGAAAAAGTGGCTCACTGTTTTGCGTCCGATAGCCTTGATCAGGTATCAAGAAGTTATATCCGACTCGAAGCCGATTTACACGAAGCGCTGGAGCGTAATGAGCTCTCGTTACATTATCAGCCAAAGTTTGATCTGGCTGAAAGAAAAATTTCGGGGCTTGAAGCATTGTTACGGTGGAATCACTCTGATGGTTACATTTCCCCGGTTGATTTCGTGCCAGTTGCCGAAGCCAACGGTTTGATTGGTGCGATGTTCGAATTCACACTTGAATCGTCCTTACGTCAAATTCGTAAGTGGCGTGAGCTTGGGTTTGATGACCTGCGGGTGTCCGTTAATATCTCACCGGTTCAATTGCGTGATCCGAATCTTGTCAAGACGATCCTCGATGCAGTTGAGCTAGCACAGGTGGACACCAAAGCACTAGAAATCGAATTGACTGAAACCGCCGTTATTGATAACCGCGAATCAGCAATTGAAACTTTGTCATCGTTACGTCAGGCGGGGATAAAAGTATCGATGGATGACTTTGGTACCGGCTATACATCACTTGCCTTGTTGGCGGATCTACCACTCGACATCGTAAAAATCGATCGCTCATTTGCGGTTGCAATGGCTGACAGCGCTCGAAGTCGCGCCATTGTTGAATCGGTCATTAATATGGCTCATGCATTGCAGTTGCGCGTCGTCGGAGAGGGTGTCGAGACCAATGATCAATTGGTGACGCTATCGACGCTGGGTTGCAACGAGATTCAAGGGTTTCTGATCGCCAAGCCATTGCCAGCCGATCAAGCCACGAGTTTTCTGATATCTCAATCCGAGGTCGACCGCCGCCGCCGGGCTTGAGTCGAGACCACTGAGGGGGGAGCTGAATCCTCGATCAGAGCACCTGCCAGCTAGATCGGAAGGTAGATCACAGCCAAATTATTGCGTATACTTGGGAGTTCCCTCGGGTTGAGGCGTACTTGTGCGCCTGAAACCCAAAGTTCATGCAGTAAGAGATTGCAGGTTAATGGTTACGATTCGTCTGTCGCGCGGTGGCGCCAAAAAACAGCCGTTCTATCATATTGTCGCGACTGATAGTCGTGCGCGCCGTGATGGCCGATATATTGAGCGTCTGGGATTCTATAACCCGGTGGCACGAGGTCAGGCGATGCCAGTCGAGATCGACTTGTCTCGGGTTGACTATTGGGTTGGTTGTGGTGCCCAAATGAGCGATCGTGTTCGGGCGATCGTGAAAAGCTATCGTAAGGAGCATGCAGCAGCCTGATTCGCGCGCGGCCGCTGGTCAAGCTGCCGACCGTCCTCTGGACGAGTCAGCGCTGGTCTGGCTGGGGCGCATTACTGCGATTTACGGTCTGCGCGGCTGGGTGAAAGTCCACTCGGATACTGATCCGAGAAACAACATTACGAAATTCAAACGCTGGTGGTTACGCCAGCAGGGCAACTGGACACAAATTCAGGTGCTTAATGGTCGGCCTCAAGGGAAGACCATCGTCGCATCGCTTGATGGAATCACGACTCCAGAAGCGGCGAGCGCCCTGATCGGCGCTGAGATAGCAGTACATCGGGATGATTTGCCTAAGGCTGCTCCAGGTGAATTTTACTGGACTGATCTGCTTGGCATGTCAGTACAGACGGTAGATAAAGTAGAGATTGGCAAGGTCAAAAGAATGTTCGAGACCGGTGCCAATGATGTGATGGTGGTTGACACACCATCGGCTAACGAAGTGCTGGTGCCATGGGTGGTGCCGGATGTCATCACGGATGTGGACATACAAGCCCGGTTGATCACGGTCGACTGGGACCCGGATTTCTGATGTGCCGGGGAATCGTATGCAAGTAGGTGTTGTTTCGGTATTTCCAGAGATGCTTGATGCAGCCCTTGGGGTCGGCGTCGTGTCTCGGGCTCGTGAAAACGGGCTGATCGGCGTCCGTTTCGCAAACCCGCGTGACTGGACAAGCGATCGGCATCGCACTATCGACGATCGCCCCTTCGGAGGTGGTCCGGGCATGGTCATGAAAGCCGAACCGTTGGCCGCGACTGTGGATAGTCTGGTTCAGCAGATGCCTGCAGCGCCAGTGGTTTTTTTGTCGCCTCAGGGCAAGCGTTTTGACCAGTCGATGGCCAGACGCTGGCAACGAGGAGGCTCGCTGATCCTGATCAGTGGCAGATATGAAGGAGTTGATGAGCGCTTTATCGAGTCGCACGTCGACGAAGAAGTATCGCTTGGGGATTTTGTCCTGAGTGGTGGTGAAATGGCGGCATTGGTCATGATAGATGCTGTCGCGCGGCTGGTGCCCGGTGTTCTCGGGGATCCGCTGTCAGCCGAACAGGACTCGTTTGGTGAGGATGGTCTGCTTGATTGTCCACATTACACTCGTCCTGAAGAGTTCGCGGGAAGGACGGTACCGAAGGTGCTACTCTCCGGCGATCACAAGGCCATTGCCCGCTGGCGACGTCAGCAGGCATTGATCAGAACAAGGGACAGACGTCCGGATTTGCTGGCAACAGCGAATCTGACGGCTGAAGACAAATCGTTTTTACAAAATCTGTTTTTACAGAATCAAGAGTCACAGGGCCATGAGCAAGATCATTGACGAAATCAATGCCGAGCAAATGTCGAAAGACATTCCGGCGTTCTCATCAGGCGATACCGTCGTCGTACAAGTTCGCGTAAAAGAAGGTAGCCGTGAACGGTTGCAGGCTTTTGAGGGTGTGGTAATTGCCAAGCGCAACCGCGGCTTGAATTCAGCCTTTACAGTCCGCAAGATCTCTCACGGCGAAGGTGTCGAGCGAGTCTTCCAGACTTACTCGCCGGTGGTTTCGAGCATTGAAGTCAAACGTCGTGGCGATGTACGTCGTGCCAAACTGTACTACCTGCGTGGTTTGACAGGGCGTGCCGCTCGAATCAAGGAAAAGCTGTAGGCCATTCGGCAAGCTGTTCCGCCTTATCTTTACATTTGAGTAGGTTTTAACGTAGTAGGCGAGTGATGACAGACAATACCGAGACCATGACCTTCCAGGCGGAGGTCAATCAGCTGTTGAAGCTGATGATCCACTCGCTTTACAGTAATCAGGAAATTTTTCTTCGTGAGCTGATCTCCAACAGCTCTGATGCCTGCGACAAATTACGCTTCGAGTCGATCGAAGACTCCTCCCTGTTTGAAGACGATAGCCAACTTGCCATTGTTGTCGCTGCTGATGCAGACGCAAAAACGGTCACCATAAGCGACAACGGTATCGGCATGAATCGCGAAGAAGTTATCGCGAACATTGGTACGATCGCAAAGTCTGGCACCAAGCAGTTCCTCGAGTCCCTGACCGGTGACCAGAAAACGGATGCCCGTTTGATTGGCCAGTTTGGCGTTGGCTTTTACTCGGCGTTTGTAGTCGCGGATCGCGTCGTGCTCGAAACCCGCAAAGCCGGAGATGCATCAGATCAGGCGACCCGTTGGGAATCGGATGCTTCAGGTGGTTACACACTCACCGAGATCGATAAACCTGCACGTGGTACGACTGTTGTCTTGCACCTAAAAGATGACAGCACCGAGTTCGGTGATGATTATCGTCTACGCAGCATCATCAAAAAGTATTCCGATCACATTACGTTCCCGATCATGATGATGGGAGAGGTACCACCGGTACCAGAAAGCGATGACGACAGTGCAGATGAGGATGGCGATAGCGAGAAAGCCACCGTTGAAGCTCCGGTCGCGGAACTTGAGCAAGTTAATGATGCTTCGGCTCTGTGGACACGAGCGAAATCTCAGATAACGGACGAGGAGTACCAGGCGTTTTACAAGCAGGTTTGCCACGATTATGAGGATCCATTGTCTTGGGTTCACAACAAAGTGGAAGGCAAGTTTGAATACACGTCCTTGCTATATATCCCTAAGAAAGCACCCTTTGATCTTTACGATGGTAGTCAGCAAAGAAATGGCATAAAGCTTTTTGTCCAACGTGTTTTCGTAATGGATGAAGCGGAAAAGTTGATGCCGCGATATCTCCGTTTCGTTCGGGGACTGGTTGATAGTAACGATCTGCCGCTTAATGTCTCGCGTGAGATTTTGCAAAACAACAAGATCATTGACACCATTCGCAGTGCTTCGGTCAAACGTGTATTGACGCTGCTTGAGAACCTTAGCGAAAAAGAACCAGAACAGTACAAGTCTTTCTGGAGCGAATTCGGTGCATGCCTGAAAGAGGCGCCAGGTGAGGACTTCGCCAACAAGGAACAGGTCGCCAAACTTTATCGATTTGATACCACCCATACCGCAAGCGAAGGTGAGTTAACCAGCCTGGATGATTACATCTCCCGCATGAAGCCTGGTCAAGACAAGATCTTCTACATCACTGCTGATGGTTATACCGCGGCAAAGAACAGTCCGCATCTGGAGATTTTCACTGACAAGGGCATCGAGGTATTGTTGATGCACGATCGTGTTGATGAATGGATGATGTCTTATCTGCACGAGTACGACGGCAAGTCACTGGCGTCGATCGCCAAAGGTGATCTCGATCTGTCTGCGATAGAGGGTATGGACAGTGAATCTGATGAATCGAAAGCCGACAAAGAAAAGGCAGCGGCGGATGTCGCGCCGACGATCGAACGCATCAAGACAGTGCTGGAGGAATCTACCAGCGATGTGCGAGCCTCATCCCGACTAACGTCTTCACCTGCCTGCGTGGTGATGGGGGAACAGGATATGGCGCTGCATATGCAACAGCTCTTGAAGCAGGCTGGGCATGAAATACCAAATTCTCAGCCGGTACTCGAAGTCAATCCGACTCACCCTATTCTGAATCTGATGGATCAGGAGCAGGACGACGAGCGATTCGCTGACTGGTCGCGTTTGCTACTGGATCAAGCATTGCTTGCAGATGGCGGACAACTGAATGACGGTGCAGGCTTCGTCAAACGAATGAATGACATGTTTCTTGCCCTGGAGGGCAAGAGCTAACGTAAGAACAGCATTAAGTCGCAGCAGGTCGCGATGATGCCAGCCGCTACCTTGGCGGCTTGGCCTTGACCGGCTAGACTTGCTGTTCTTGGCAAGACACAATTTAATCAGGTCCCATCTATCCATGAAACTAGTGAATTTGGTCCATCTGTGTACCCTGGCGGCAATTTCAGTTGCTCTGCTGTCGGGTCAGGCTCTGGCCGAAGGTGACAGTGCCGCGGGTGCTGAAAAAGCGCATACCTGTCTTGGCTGCCACGGCGTCAAGCATTACGTCAATACGTACCCGACATACCATGTCCCGCGTATTGCTGGTCAGCACGAGGTTTACCTGGTCGCGGCCCTTAAGGCCTATCGTGGCAAGCTCCGTGACCATGCCACTATGCAAGCCAATGCAGGTCTCCTGACTGATCAGGATATTGAAGATATTGCCGCTTACTTTTCCAGTCAGGGGCTCGAGGAGCACGACGATAATTACAGTGATAGCAAGAATAAAATTGAAGCTGGCCAGGCTAAAGCAGCTACCTGCGCAGCCTGCCATGGTGATACCGGATTCCAATCGAATCAGGTAACCAACCCGATTCTTGCTGGCCAGTACAAAAGCTATATTGTCGAATCGCTTAAAGGCTATCGTTCAGGTGACAGACAAAACGCGATCATGGCTGGTTTCGCATCGCAATTGACCGATCAGGATATCGACGAACTGTCAGCCTGGTTTTCATCACAAGAAACGCCGCTACAAACGGCTCGGTAGCGCAACAGTTAAGCGTCGACACACTCATTATTTGGAATTGTCAGATGCCTCGCGTGATATGTCAGCGACGATGCCTTCGATATCACGCGGCATCTGAATATGAAAACCCTGCGTCTCAAGATTCTTGATCACGTCGCGGGCATCTTCCTGTCCGAGTTTCCGGTCTGGTGTTATCTCTATTTGCATCGCAAACTCGGGTGTACCGAGCTGCTTTTTTACCGGTGCCGGCAGGTTCTCGAGTCCGTCTTCATCTTTCAGATACACGTAAAGGCCGTCTTTGATCGAACTTCGGTAGATGTAGCACTGCATGCTAGTGATACTCACAAGGTATTTGCTGATGGGTGATGCTACACCGAAGCTGCGTATCGACAAATGGTTATGGGCAGCTCGTTTCTTCAAAACGCGAAGTATGGCAAGTGATGCCATCGCTAAAAATCGAGTTCGTGTCGCTGGGCAACGAATAAAGTCTTCTCGAACCATTTCGGTCGGCGATATGATTCTGATCGAAAAACCACCCTACGAGTTCGAAGTTCAGGTGCTAAACCTCAACGATCAACGCCGTCCGGCCAGTGAAGCGGTACTGTTGTATCAAGAGACTGATGACAGTGTCGAGCAGCGTGAATTGCTCCAGTCTCGGTTACGCAACGACAGAATCGCGCGGCTCGGCTTGGCTGGATCTGGCAAGCCTAGCAAACGGCAACGGCGCCAGATCATTCGCTTTCAGAATATGAACGATGCGGCGGACGATGCGAGTGAGTAAGTACGGAGAAATGATTGCTTAAACGACTCAAAGGCATGTTGTCATCGAAACCTTCCCGTGACTCGAATTCACGCGGTTCTGGTGGCCCTGTCATAGTGCCGGCTACAGAACACGACGTTCAGGAATCGGATATTGGCCGTTCCGCGCTGAAAGTTCTTAGAAAGCTTGATGAAGCTGGGCATGCCTCTTACCTTGTAGGTGGTGGGGTGCGTGATGCTTTGGTTGGTTTGAAACCAAAAGACTTTGATATCGCAACCGATGCCAGCCCGGAAACGGTCAGAAAGCTGTTTCGTAGTTCGCGCATTATCGGTCGCCGCTTCAGGTTGGTCCATGTTCTCTTCGGACGCGAAATAATAGAGGTTGCCACCTTTCGTGCGGCTCACTCTAAGGGTGAGGGTGGCGAAACGGTTGAATCGGGTCGTATTGTTCGGGATAACGTGTTTGGCTCGATCGAAGAGGATGCTTACCGGCGTGATTTCTCAGTCAATGCTCTTTACTACAACATTGCCGATGGTTCGGTGGTTGATTATGTCGGTGGTCTTGATGATCTTGAAAACCAACTGTTTCGTCTTATCGGTGATCCGCTTACACGTTGTGCAGAGGATCCAGTGCGTGTGTTACGTGCTGTAAGACTTGCTGCCAAGCTTGAATTTGGCATCGAGAAAAAAACCTTATCAGCCATGCGGGAAACATCTGCTGAACTTGGTCTGACATCGCCAGCTCGACTTTTTGAGGAGGTGCTTAAACTGTTCCAGGGAGGTTATGCCCAACGCAGTTTCGCAGCTGTTCGTGAGCATAACTTATTGCAATATCTGTTTCCCTTGTTAAACAAACGTTTAAACCGTGGTGATGAAGAACTTGAAACCATGTTAAGAGCGGCGCTTGAAAACACTGATAAACGCGTCGCGGTTGGCAAACCGATCACGCCGTACTATTTGCTCGCTTTCATGTTGTGGCGAGACGTTGAAGAACGAGCAAAAAGGGACTGCAATTCAGGTATGCCCGTGCAGGAGGCACTTCGATTGGCTGGGGACGAAGTCATCAAGGATCAACTTCGAGTGACGTCGATTCCCCGTCGCATGTCGGGCCCGATGCGTGAGATCTGGCACATGCAGCCGCGTCTTGAGGCGTCTAGAGGTTCCAGAGCCTTACGCCTGATGGAGGATCGACGATTCCGCGCCGCCTATGATTTTCTGTGCTTGCGTGCCAGCATCGATCCTCGCCTTGAGCCTTCTGCTAAATGGTGGACCGATGTTCAACGCCTGCCAGAAGAGCAGCGAGAGAAAAGTGTTGCGGGCCGTCCGCTCGCAAAAGGCATTTGGGGAGACTCGCAACAAGCCGACGATCAACTCGACAATGGTCCACAACGGGAACCGCGGGCTGCCTCGAAGAAAAAACGCCGCCGTCGACGCCGCAGAAAGCCTGCGGGTGACAAGAAATCTCCACCAGCAAATTCGTGAACACCGCATCAGCTAATTGGGTTTACGTAGCGCTCGGTAGCAATCTTGGTGATCGGCTTGCGCACTTGAAAACTGCCTGCACTGATATTTCAAACGCTGACGGTTGTCGGTCCCTGCGCTTGTCTCCGATTTATGAAAGCGCTCCGATGGGACCACAAGATCAGCCTGACTACCTCAACGCGGTCTGTCGTTTTCATTGCACTTTGTCCCCAATTTCCTTGCTGCAAACGCTCAAGGGTTTTGAACGAGATCATGGACGTGAGTTTGATAAGCCTCTATGGACCGCCCGGCCATTGGATCTTGATATCGTGTTGTTTGGAGAACAACTGATAGATCAACCGGAACTGACGATTCCACATGTCGGTCTTGCTTCGCGTTCATTCGTGCTTCGACCCTTGTTCGATTTAGCACCCACGATGGTCATTCCACAACTGGGCCCTGTTGCGGCATTACTGCATAATTGTGAGGACTACTCCATCAAACCTTACTCAGTTGAGACTGGCTCATGACGCATCCTTTCATCGTTGTGGAAGGACCGATAGGCGTTGGTAAGACAACGGTCGCACGGCAATTGAGCGAGCTGCTCAAGGCGCAGTTTTTGCCAGATACCGATACCGTCAACCCCTATCTCAAGCAGTTTTATCTCGATCCGAAGGCGGCGGCGCTACACGCACAATTGCACTTTCTTGTTGCGCGCCGAGAAGTGTTGAAAAAACCGGATATTGAAAATCCTGTGAAGCCAATCATTGCGGACTTCATGATCGACAAGGACCGCCTTTTTGCTGAACTCACATTGGATGAAGACGAGTGGTGGATGTACTCACATCTATATGAGCGGATGACAGCGGACACTCGTCGCCCGACGATGGTCATTTACCTGCAAGCGCCTTTAGAGCGGCTGATTGAACGTATTGAAAAACGGGGACTAGCCCATGAGCAGCGGATCGACAGCACCTATCTGGCTGAGCTTGGAACTCGCTATGAACGATTCTTCCACGATTACGATGAATCCTCACTTTTGATCGTAAATGCGGACGAAATCAACCTCGCGACTGATCGATCTGCGGTTCAGGCTCTATCCAAGCTAGTCCAAAAAAGGCTGGAAGACGGGGCTGGCGGCCGTCATTTCTGGAATCCGGCCGCTTAAAGTTTGCACTTGACTGCTCATTGAGTGAAACTTCACCCCCTTAGGAAAAGGGACGAGATATGACTGATCGGCAAAATCTGCGAATTGCGCTGCTCGAGGACAACGACGAACAGGCCGCCAGGGTCTCGGGTTGGATCGAGCACAAAGGGTATCACTGCGGTGTGTTCAACACGGCCGAGGATTTTCAGCGTGCCTTTCGTAAATCCAGTTATGACGTTGTCGTGCTCGATTGGACATTGCAATCAGGCAGTTCAGGTCTGGAAGTGCTGCACTGGATTCGCAAAACCTTGACCAGTGACATTCCGATTATCTTCGCAACCGCACGACAAGCTGAAGAGGACATCGTGACGGCTCTGCAAGCCGGTGCTGATGACTATCTCGCCAAACCGGTCCGCCAGCACGAGTTGTTGGCTCGTTTGTACGCGCTGGCTCGACGTGCGCAACCGGAGTCTGAGATTCTCGAATGCCCTCCTTATGTGTTTGATACATCGAACCGACAGGTGCGTATGGACGACGAACCCATCAAGCTCACTGAAAAGGAATACGAGCTTGCCCTGTTTCTGTTTCGTAATCGCGGTCGGGTGCTGTCACGCCAACACCTTCTTACATCGGTGTGGGGCACCTCAGCTGAGCTCAATACTCGCACCGTCGATACACATGCCAGTCGCTTGCGCAAGAAACTTAAACTACTTGCCTCGGAGCGCTGGAAACTGACCTCCATCTATCAGCACGGGTATCGTCTGGAGGAACACACCAGCACAAGCTGAGTGTCAGCCCGCCTATGGCGATCAACCAGGTATCCAGGCGACGAAGCATCACGATTCTTTGGTTGTCGGGTTTTCTTGTCTTGTTGTTGTGTCTGACGTGGCTGCTTGACTGGAGTGAGTCGACCCGTAAAGTGGATCGACTGTTACACGACAGTTGGGTGCGCATTCATCAGCGACAAGCTCCCGACGATATCGTCATTGCAGCGATCGATACTAAAAGTCTGCAGGCATTAGGCCGTTGGCCCTGGCCGAGAAACCTGCAGGCACTTATGTTTGAGCAGCTTAAAAGAAAGGGTGCTGCGGCTGCGGTTATCGATATTCTGTATACAGAGGCTTCAGACAGTACCGCTAATGATGCCAAGTTGGCGCGAGCCATTGGTGACATGTCCTTGAGCATTCTGCCGGTATTGACCGAAGGGCGAAGCGGTACCGGTGATGGTGTGACATTGCCATTGCCAAATCTCAGTCGTACGGTCACTGATCTGGGGCATATCTTTTTGCCGATTGATGACGATGGCATCGTCCGTCGTGTAAATCTCAAATCGGGGTTCAACCGCGCACACTGGTCGGCCTTGTCACTGGCTGCAATGCAGGCGATAGAACCAGACCGTCAATATGATGAAGATCATTTACCGGGGCGCAGGCTTGGAGAAGCGGCCACAGCCCATCTTTGGGTGCAGGATCACGAAGTTTATATTCCGTTTTATGGCACTAGTGGTACCTTCAACCGCGTTTCGGCGATCGATCTTGTGCGTGGTGATGTACCTGCTGACGCGATTGCAGACAAGATCGTATTTGTTGGATTGACGACGACAGGTCTTGGTGATGTTGTCCCTACACCTGTGTCAGCGCTGGATCAGCCGTTACCGGGGATCGAGATTCATGCCAATATTTTCGCGGGGCTACGTGATGGTTCATTGGTAACCAGGATCCATCCCTATGCGAATCTGTTAGTTGCACTTGCTCTGCTGCCTTTCATGCTGTTGGTTTATTCACGTGCTCCACCTCAGTGGAGTTTGTTTGGTGCGTTGATCGGCGCAGGTGCACCGGTTGTGTTGAGTTTCTTTTTGTACCGCTACGGCCGGCTATGGTATCCGCCATTAGCGGCTAGTCTGCCAATACTGATCAGCTACCTGTTCTGGTCGCGGCACCGTCTGGATTTTGTTAATCGATTTATTGAGCGCGAACAATCCAAGCTCGAACCACATATTCCTCAACGCGATAGTCGCAGCAATAATCTATTGGCTGAATTCTTTGGTCACGCCCACCGACATCTGCCAATTCAAGGCTGGCGATTTTCCGCGAAAGGTGAAACCTTCGAGGGTGGTTCAGGACTGCCAAGTTATCGCGTCAAAGGTGGGGATACGACCTGGCGTCATCATGGCGACGTCTATGCCAAGGAATTTCCGACCCCGGGTAATCTACATATCGAATTGTCGATACCTGATGCACAACTTGGGCAGGAAATTATTCACTATGTTGACACCTTGGCACGTGTGCAATCGCGTCATCTGCCTGGCCCCTTGACCGGATCGATCGAACGCTTGCAGAACAATGCGCGCCGTTTAAGCGAGCAAATGGAATGGATGCGCAGCGTCAAAGTATTCAGTGAAAATATTCTGGAAGGTAGCCCGATTGGTTTTGCGGTTTGGAATCCGGCAGGTGAACAAGTAAGGGGTAATGAGCTGCTTATCGAAATGGTGCCGGATTTCAAGGGAAGTAGTGAACTCTGCGACTTCCTTGAAGCTGTTGGACGTCACCCTGAGCAAGGTGACGATGAAGTGCAGCTCAAACGTTTACTGCTGCAAGGCGAGCCATGGCAGGTCATTCATATTGACTCGAAATCTGAGCGTGAGCTGATCGTTAATTTCAGCGCAGTTGGCGATACTTTAAGTCATCGACTAATTTGCGCTAGTGTCATCGACGTGTCTGATATTCGAAGTGCGGAGCGGGCGAGAGCTGAAATGGTTGACTACCTGTCGCATGATCTGCGTTCACCGTTGATATCGGCTTTGTATCTCCTTGAGGATGAAGCCTTAGGTGCAAACGTTGATATCGAAACGACTGCCAGAATTGAAAATAATATACATCACAGTTTGAGCATGATGGATGACCTTCTGAGTGTTGCGCGTGCAGATAGTCTTACTGAAGATTCTTTCACCGAACTTTTATTCAACTCGGTATTGGACAACGTTCTCGATCAGCTTATTCCTCAGGCGAGAAATGCTCAGGTACATTTTGAACTTGATACACCTGATGTAGATCTTTGGATGGACGGCGATGCTGGTTCTCTAGAACGGGCAGTGAGTAATGTCATCGGTAATGCAATCAAGTATTCACCCGTTGAGACCCGAATATTTATTGAGCTGACAGAAGACAACGGTTATGCGCTACTTGTTGTAACTGATGAGGGTATCGGTATCGATCCCGCGATGGCTGACCAACTGTTTACCCGTTTCAAGCGCGACTCTAAAGTAGCTGATCAATTCAAAGGAATTGGTCTTGGTCTGGCATTGGTATCACGGGTTGTTCGCCAGCATCATGGGACTGTCAAAGCCAGTTCGGTGGAGAACGGCACACGCATCACCATGCGTCTACCGATCAAAAAGCTCAACGATTAGCAGCCAGGCTAGTTTGCTCCAAGCTGCCATCATCGAAACCGTAGATAACTTCATCTGCAGGTCGAGCTGCAAACAGGCCATTGGTAACGACGCCAGGTAGGGTGTTGATTTCGGTTTCGAGCTTTACCGGGTCGTCGATCGAAAATCCATGACAGTCAAGGATGATGTTGCCGTTGTCAGTTTGCGGGCCTTCTCGGTACTCAGGGTCGGCGCCCATCAGAACAATCTGTCGAGCGACGAAACTGCGGGCCATCGGAATGACTTCTATCGGCAAGGGGAATGTGCCCAGCGTCTCGACTCGCTTGCTCGCATCAGCGATACAGATGAATCGTCGACTTGCTCCTGCAACGATCTTTTCTCGAGTTAGAGCGCCACCACCACCTTTGATCAGCTGCAGCTTGCCATTGACCTCGTCTGCGCCGTCGACATACAAATCGAGATCACCAGTCATGTTCAGGTCGAGCACTTCATAGCCGTGTTTTTTCAGAAGCTTGGTGCTGGCCTCAGAGCTCGACACTGCGCCTTCAAGTCGAATACCTTGGTCTGCCAGAGCTTGGATAAAGAAGTTGACCGTCGATCCGGTGCCGACTCCCAGTATGGTGTCGGGTTTGACATGTTCGAGTGCAGCGATGGCCGCTGCTTTTTTACCTGCGTGCATGGTTGACATTATCCGGCGATTTGTTCGAGGGATTCATTTAGGCGAATTTTTGAAAAACGGAGTACATTGTTGGACCAGATCACGATCATGACAGGACATGAGCGAGCTACACGCCAACTATATCAAACGTATTCTGTCAGCTCGAGTTTATGATGTGTCAAAAGAGACGCGACTGCATCAGGCTCCGATCTTATCGTCGCGTCTGGGTAATGAGGTATTGCTCAAGCGTGAAGATGAGCAGAGCATTTTCTCCTTCAAATGCCGAGGTGCATACAATCGCATCTATAAATTGATGCAGCAACAGGATGTCAAAGGCGTGATTGCAGCCTCCGCGGGTAATCATGCTCAGGGTGTCGCTCTTTCAGCAGTCAAGCTGGGCATACCCGCTGTCATCGTCATGCCAGCCACAACACCAACAATCAAAGTTGAGTCGGTTCGAGCTTTAGGTGCAGAGATTGTGCTAGTCGGCGATGACTTTGACACCGCTCTGGAACATGCGACAACGCTCGGTAAAGAAAAGGGCTACTCGTTTATTCACCCCTTCGATGACCCAGAGACTATTGCAGGGCAGGGCACGGTGGCTGTTGAGATCTGTCGTCAGCATCCGGGCTATCTGGATTATATCTTTGTCCCGATTGGTGGTGGTGGCTTGGCAGCAGGGGTGAGTGCTTATATGAAGTACATACGTCCCGAGGTTCGTATCATTGGGGTTGAACCTGTGGATGCAGCATCCATGCACGATGCACTGAAAGCAGATAAGCGAGTCATTCTGCCGCAAGTGGGGCTCTTTGCTGATGGTGTTGCTGTCAAGCAAGTCGGTGAATCAACCTTTGCAGTGTGCCGCGAATTTCTCGACGAAGTGATTCTGGTTACCGTCGATGAAATGTCTACAGCCATAAAGGACATTTTCAACGACACAAGAACCTTGACTGAACCTGCAGGTGCATTGGCCGTTGCTGGCATGAAGCGTTATATCGCTGATCATGACCTTAAAGGTAAAACTGTTATTGCGGTAAACACCGGTGCCAACATTAACTTCGATCGGCTGCGCCACGTTGCTGAACGTGCTGAAATTGGAGACAGCAGTGAAGCCTTACTTGCCGTCAAGATTCCAGAAGAACCAGGGAGTTTTCTTAAATTCTGTGAAACTGTGGGTCATCGCGGCATTACCGAGTTCAACTATCGCTACGCAAGCTCCTCACAAGCATGTGTTTTTGCTGGCGTCGAGGTTGGAGGTGGAAAAAAGGAACGTGATTCATTGATAGCCAAGCTTGAGAATGCGGGCTATTCAGTACTGGACATGACGCACAATGACACTGCCAGGTTGCACCTACGTCATA
>CAZQOI010000019.1:0-44354 GCA_964594905.1 uncultured Granulosicoccaceae bacterium | reverse complement strand
ATCAGACAGGCTATTTAAACCTCACCAATCTGGTTTCGCGCGGTTATCAGGAAGGACAGCTTAATGGCGAACCAGTTATTGAACTCGATTGGTTATTTGAAGCCAACGACGGTTTAATAGCACTGTCAGGGTCAATAGATGGCGATATTGCAGCAGCTTTAAAACGTGGCAAAGATGATGAAGCATTGGCACTTGCCAAAAAATGGCAGACAGTATTTGGTGATCGTTACTATCTTGAATTGACGCGCACCGAACGCGCTTTCGAAAACGAGTATATCTCTGGTGCCTGCGAGATTGCCGTCGCAACCGGCATTCCAGTAGTTGCTACCAATGATGTGCGGTTTCTTGAGGTCGATGACTTCGACGCTCATGAAGCGCGTTTATGTATCCAGCAAGGTCATGTGTTGGCGGATCCACGGCGGCGGAAACTCGTCTCCGAACAGCAATACCTTAAATCTGCTGATGACATGATCGAGTTGTTCAGCGATATTCCGGTTGCCATAGACAACACGGTTGAGATCGCGAAGCGCTGTAACTTGACGCTTGATCTCGGACAACCCGTGTTACCAGATTTTCCGATACCTGATGGTTTGACGGAAACAGAATTTTTCTATGCCTCAGCGGAACAAGGGTTGGAAATTCGCCTATCAGAACTCTTTGACACCAGCGTCGAGAATTTTGCTGACATACGTAAACCCTATGATCAACGACTAAAGCGTGAGCTTGATGTGATCGCGCAAATGGGGTTTCCAGGGTATTTTTTAATCGTAGCGGACTTCATAAAGTGGGCGCGTGACAACAAGATACCGGTAGGGCCTGGCCGTGGTTCTGGTGCTGGTTCCCTCGTTGCCTACGCACTTATGATTACCGATCTTGATCCGCTTGCTTATGATTTACTATTCGAGCGGTTCCTGAATCCCGAACGTGTTTCGATGCCCGACTTTGATATCGACTTCTGTATGGATGGTCGCGATCGAGTCATTCAGTATGTTGCGGAAAAATACGGAGTTCATCGGGTTTCGCAAATCATCACCTACGGCACCATGGCTGCCAAGGCGGTTGTGCGCGATGTTGGCCGAATCATGAGCCACCCTTACGGCTTCGTTGATTCTATCGCCAAGATGGTGCCCTTTGAAGTAGGCATGACACTGAAGAAGGCAATGGCCGAATCAGAAGATCTGGCCCGTGGTTACCGTGAAGATGAAGAAGTAACAGCGCTTCTTGATATGGCCTTGGCACTGGAAGGTTTGTCACGCAACTGTGGTAAGCATGCAGGTGGTGTTGTCATCGCGCCTACCGCGTTGACAGATTTCGCCCCTTTGTACTGCGAGGCTGATGGTTCGAGTCTAGTAACACAATTCGACAAAGATGACGCTGAAGCGGTTGGTCTCGTCAAGTTCGATTTTCTTGGGCTTAGAACCTTAACCATCATCGACAATGCCGTCAAAGAGATAGACAAGCAACGCGAAGAACCACTGAATTTACTGGCGTTACCACTTGATGATGCGCCAACTTACCAGCTCTTGCAAAAAGCCCAGACCACAGCTGTCTTTCAGCTTGAGTCGGCAGGTATGAAGCGCTTGATTGAGCGCCTGAGACCGGACAACTTTGAAGACATCATCGCATTGGTTGCACTGTATCGACCAGGTCCTTTGCAATCGGGCATGGTCGATGACTTCATTGATCGAAAGCATGGACGTAAAAAACTTGCCTGGCCTCATGAAGATTATCAACTCGAAATCCTGAAACCGATACTGGAACCGACTTATGGAGTCATCTTGTACCAGGAGCAGGTTATGGGTATTGCTCAGGTTATGGCGGGCTTCACATTGGGCACAGCCGATATCCTGCGTCGCGCCATGGGTAAGAAGAAACCCGAGGAAATGGCTAAACAACGAGATGGCTTCCTGTCAGGCTGTGCGGAAGGTGGTATCGATACAGGTCTTGCCGGAAACATATTCGATCTTGTTGAAAAATTTGCGGGCTACGGTTTCAATAAATCGCACTCTGCAGCCTATGCCTTGTTGTCTTATCAAACTGCCTGGCTCAAGTGTCATCACCCTGCAGCGTTTATGGCGTCAGTTATGTCAGCTGATATGGATAACACCGATAAGGTTGTTGGCTTGATTGACGAGTGCAAGACAATGGGTCTTGAGGTGCTACCGCCGAACATAAATTCATCGTTTGTGCGGTTTTCAGTGATTGATGAATCCACAGTGTTGTATGGATTAGGCGCTATCAAAGGCGTAGGGGAAGCGGCGCTTGCCAGTGTGCTTGCAACACGCGATGAAAACGGCGCTTTTGAATCATTGGATGATCTTTGCCGACGTGCCAATCCGGGTACGGTCAACAAACGCGTACTCGAAGCGCTGATAAAGTCTGGCGCTGCTGATCATCTTGGGCCGAATCGTTCAAGTCTTTGGGAACATCTGCCCAGTGCCTTACAGGGTGGCGATCAGTTTCATCGTAATCGAGATGCTGGTCAGAACGATATGTTTGGCCTTGGCGAACCAGCAGAACCCACCGCGACGCTAATGGTCAAGCACGATGACTGGAATGATCGTGTGCGACTTCGTGCAGAAAAGGAGACCTTGGGCCTTTACCTAAGTGGCCATCCGATTCACGAATTTCTGCCAGAGCTCTCCAAATTCACACACGGCAGCATCAAGAGCGTTTGCGCAAAAGCGGGACCCTCGGACAGTGGCCCTGGCGGTTTTCGTCAACGTGGAGTACCAGTCATTGCGGCTGGTCTCGTCATCGGTGTGCGGCAAAGAGATGCGCAAGGCACGCGCATGTTGTTCGTCACACTTGATGATGGCACCGGACGGGTCGAATTGAGTTTGCGGGGTGAGTCCATCGATTCAATGGGGCATATGATCGTCAAGGATGAGGTGCTTGTAGTTGACGGAGATATAAGCCCAGACGATTTCAACGGAGGGTTTAAGATCCGTACACGGGAGTTGTACGATATGGCCGCGGCCAGAGGGCGGTTTGCCCGACAACTGGTGATCAAGTTGTCAGCTTCTGATGTGCGTGAACAGGGTCTTGATAAATTGCTCGCCGCGCTTGCTGAATACAAGAGTGGGGTGACGCCGGTTTGTTTCGTCTACGATAATGGTCAGGCTCGCGCCAGAATTCGGGCGGGGAACCGCTGGGCGGTTAATCCGCGGCACGAATTGATCGATGAACTCGATCGGCTTGAAGGTGTAGGCGGGGTTGAGCTGATCTACTGAAGCAGATCGATGAGTCAAGCACACCTTATCGGGTGAGTCTACTGATAGAATAAAGAGCTTCGCTGAGGTTTCTCCTACGCACAAATGAATCCGAACTTCCTCGATTTCGAACAGCCTATCGCCGAACTGGAGGCGAAAATTCGCGAACTCCAGTTTGCGACTGAAGACGCTGATATCAATATCAGCGAGGAAGTCGACACCCTGAAGAAAAAATGCCTGGAACTAACCACCAGCATTTTCTCCAATCTCAATTCTTGGCAAATCGCGCAAATGGCGCGGCATCCACAGCGCCCGTATACCCGCTTCTATCTCGATCACGTCTTCACTGATTTTGACGAATTGCATGGAGATCGTTTGTATGGCGATGATTCCGCCATTATTGGCGGCACCGCTCGACTCAACGGCCAGGCTGTTGTCGTGATCGGTCATGAGAAGGGTCGTGATACCAAGGAAAAAATTCGTCGTAATTTTGGTATGCCACGCCCTGAGGGGTATCGCAAAGCCAAGCGACTGATGGAACTTGCAGAACGATTTTCCCTGCCAGTGCTGACCTTTATCGATACGCCTGGTGCCTACCCAGGGATTGGTGCTGAAGAACGTGGACAGAGCGAGGCTATTGCGCGCAATCTTTTTGTTATGGCAGGACTGAAAACCCCCATCATCTGTACCGTTATCGGAGAGGGTGGATCTGGTGGTGCCTTGGCCATTGGCGTTGGT
This sequence comes from uncultured Granulosicoccaceae bacterium, assembly GCA_964594905.1. Classification (GTDB taxonomy): domain Bacteria; phylum Pseudomonadota; class Gammaproteobacteria; order Granulosicoccales; family Granulosicoccaceae; genus Granulosicoccus. The sequence goes on along the minus strand of CAZQOI010000019.1, from coordinate 40,404 downwards.
GATCGCGTCATGATGCTGCAGTACAGCGTTTATTCGGTCATCAGCCCAGAGGGCTGCGCATCCATTTTGTATAAAAGTGTCGATAAAGCGTCTGAAGCCGCTGAAGCCATGGGTATCACCTCGGATCGCTTGCTGGGTCTTGGGTTGGTTGATCGCGTTGTGCCTGAGCCGCAAGGGGGTGCTCATCGCGACCCAGAGCAAATGGCAATGAGTTTACGCACGGCCTTGGCGGAGGAGCTTGCTAGCCTGAAAACCTTGTCAACCAGCGCATTGCTGACGGCTCGTGGGGAAAAACTCCGCGCGTATGGCGACTTCAAAGAAGCCTGATGTCACGCGATCCGATCGATGCTTTGGCCGAGTATGTTTCGCAGCACCCACAAGTCGCTGACTATTGCGTAGCCTACAGCGGTGGCATGGATTCTCATGTCTTACTGCATGCGGCAGCTGAGCTTCTGGGTGGATTGGATGGTATTGGTCTGCGCGCCGTGCATATCAACCACAGCCTGCATTCTGACAGTGGCGAGTGGGCAAAACATGCATCAAGTGTCTGTGATTCATTGGATGTGCCGCTTATCGTTCGTACGGTTACAGTTCCTGATGAATCTGGTGACGGCCCTGAGGCGGCCGCGCGAATGGCCCGCTATAAGGCATTTGCCGAAATTCTTAGCCCAGGCGAACACCTCTTGGTCGCACAACACGCCGAGGATCAAGCAGAAACCTTTTTATTGCAGGCACTACGGGGTAGTGGGCCTGATGGATTAGCCTCGATCCCACGTAAACGAGTGTTTGCTGATGGCTTTATGGTGCGTCCCTTGTTGAGCATTAAACAAGGTGAGCTTCGTCGCTACGCCAAACGTGAAGCGCTCCAGTGGATTGATGATCCGTCAAATAGTGATACGCGCTACGACCGAAATTTTCTACGTCACGAAATCATGCCATTGCTGGCATCTCGATGGCCTGCGGCCGTCGATACCTTAAGCCGGTCAGCGGCAAGAAGTTCTGCAGCTAGTCAGACATTGCTCGGTCTGGCCCAGGAAGACCTCGAACGTGTCCGAGCGCGCGGCGTCTCCGAACTCAGTGTCTCGGAGCTCAAAGCATTAGCGAGAGAGCGAGCCTACAACGTTCTCCGACTCTGGGTTCGTCAGAGTGGCTTTCGCATGCCCCGATTACAGGATCTCGCCGAAGTCATTCGTAGCTTGGTCCGAGCACGGGAGGATTCAGGTGGCCTGGTGAATGTGCGGGACTACGAATTTCGCCGTTATCGTGATCGTCTGTTTCTGATGCCCCAGCAGGAATTGGCGACACCTTTCCAGTATCAATGGGATGCACCTTTCGACGATCTCGTGATTACGGAACTTGATCTCGTGCTAACTCGCGCCACCTGTCTGGATCAAGGTATCAAAATGCCGGAAGACGGCGTTGTCACCATCAAAACCCGCAGTGGCGGAGAATTGATCAAACTCGGTGAGCCGGCCTTTCATAAAGCGGTGAAAAAACTCTTGCAGGAGTCATCAGTGCCTCCGTGGCAACGCGATCGGATCCCGCTTTTGTACATCGATGGTCGCTTAGCGGCGGTGTGGAACATTGCTGTGGCCGTGGACTTTCGTAAAAGTGTCCCATCAGGTGGCGTCGACATTGCCATCGATGCCGAACTCGCCTGAGTCAGATTTATTCTGACAATTGTTAAGGCCTCGTAAAACATGGTCGAAAATACCTCTTGTGAATTGTGAGGGCGGCGCCGTTCTGGTAGTCTCAACGTCCGTTCAGAGGTGCTTTTGCAACTCAGCGGCGGACGTCCCTTCGACTTCCGCGTCACCTTCGTAGTCTCAGACTCAAGCTATATGACGCGTTTTATATTTGTAACCGGCGGCGTTGTTTCGTCACTTGGTAAAGGGATTTCTGCAGCTTCTCTGGCAGCTTTGCTTGAGGCGCGTGGCATGACTGTCGCCATGTTAAAGCTAGACCCCTACATCAACGTTGATCCTGGGACCATGAGTCCGTATCAGCACGGTGAAGTGTTTGTCACTGATGACGGTGCTGAAACTGATCTCGATCTAGGTCACTACGAACGATTTGTTCGACTCAAAACCAGCCAGAAACATAACTTCACCACCGGCCGAGTCTACGAGACCGTCATCTCAAACGAACGTCGTGGTGATTACCTTGGCGCGACTGTTCAAGTTATTCCGCATATAACGGATGAAATCAAACGCCGGGTGATCATCGGTGCAGCTGACGTTGATATCGCTCTAGTTGAAATAGGTGGGACGGTAGGGGATATCGAATCGTTGCCGTTTCTGGAAGCCATCCGACAAATGGGTGTGGAGCTTGGCCGCGATAGAACGCTTTTTATGCACTTGACCCTGGTTCCGTATATTGCATCAGCAGGTGAAATAAAAACCAAGCCAACGCAACACTCGGTAAAGGAATTGCGATCAATCGGTATTCAGCCGGATATTCTATTGTGCCGTGCTGATCGTCCCTTGCCCGATAGTGAGCGTCGCAAGATTGCGCTGTTCACTAATGTGCAGGAGAGGGCTGTCATTGCAGCGACTGATGTCGATTGCATCTACGATATTCCTCGCATGCTCCACGAGCAGAACCTGGACGATCTCGTCCTTGAACATTTTCAGCTCGAATTACCAGATGCGGATCTCACCGAGTGGCAGCGTGTGGTTGAGCGCATTCGCCATCCGAGCAAGGAAGTCACCATCGGCATGGTAGGTAAATACACGGAGTTGACCGAATCTTACAAGTCATTGAACGAAGCATTGACACACGCTGGTATCCAGACCGATAGCCGTGTTCGCATTCGTTACCTTGACGCGGAAAAACTTGAACGTGGTGATTTAACGGCATTGGGTGAAGTCGATGCGATTCTGGTGCCGGGTGGTTTTGGCAACCGTGGTGTCGAAGGCAAGATTATCGCGGCCCGTTACGCGCGAGAAAACAAGATACCGTATTTAGGTATCTGCCTTGGCCTGCAGGTCGCCGTCATTGATCACGCGCGCAACGTTGCAGATATCCAAGGTGCCAACAGCAGTGAATTTGACCTGAAAACGCCTGAACCTGTCATCGCCCTGATTACGGAATGGCAAAACGATAATGGTGAAACCGTGATTCGGAGTGCGGAATCAGATCTTGGTGGCACCATGCGGCTCGGAGGTCAGATTTGCAATTTGCAGCCTGATTCACTGGCGGCCAAAGTTTATGGCAGTGAGGAAGTGTTCGAGCGTCATCGGCATCGTTTTGAATTCAATGACAACTACGCGAATCGCTTGACCGAGGCAGGGTTGGTAATTTCGGCGCGCTCTAACGATAAGAACGGGCTTGTGGAAATGATCGAACTGCCAGATCACCCCTGGTTTATAGGATGTCAGTTCCACCCTGAGTACACATCCAACCCGCGCGATGGTCATCCATTGTTTACAGGTTTTATCAGTGCTGCGCTGGACTACAATCAAGCCTTGCAAAAATCGGAAACAAGCCGTGCTTCAGCGCAAGCGACATCCAGTTCGTCTGCCACCCCTGTCACCTGATAAAACCTATTGATCATGCAGCTATGCGGTCAAACAGTTGGGCTTGACCAGCCCCTGTTTCTTATTGCCGGTCCATGTGTTATCGAATCTGAAAAGCTTGCTTTGGAATCTGCGGCGGCATTGAAGAAGATGGCAGCGGAGTATGGAATTTTGCTGATCTACAAATCGTCCTACGATAAGGCAAATCGTTCCTCGGTAAAAAGTTATCGCGGCCCTGGCATTGAGGAAGGATTGCGCATACTGGCCAAAGTGCGCGACGACGTTGGCGTACCCGTGTTGACGGACGTACATGAGGATACGCCGATAGATGAAGTCGCTGATGTTGTGGATGTATTGCAGACGCCAGCGCTGTTGTGTCGTCAAACCAGCTTCATTCAACGAGTGGCGCGCGCTGGAAAGCCTGTCAATATCAAGAAGGGGCAGTTCATGGCTCCTCAGGATATGATCAATGTCGTGCAAAAAGCCAAGGAAGCGGGTAACAACGATATCCTTGTTTGCGAACGTGGCGCCTCATTTGGCTACGGTAATCTGGTCTCTGACATGCGCAGTCTTGCCATCATGCGTAACACCGCCTGCCCAGTTGTGTTTGATGCCACGCATTCGGTGCAACTCCCTGGTGGGCAAGGAACATCATCAGGTGGGCAACGTGAATTTGTGCCAGTGTTGGCTCGAGCAGCAGTCGCCGCCGGTATATCGGGTCTCTTTATGGAAACTCATCCAGACCCAGCCAACGCTCTGTGTGATGGACCAAATGCCTGGCCACTTGGCGAGATGGCGGCATTGCTTGAAACACTTGTCAGGCTTGATGGTGCCGTCAAAGCAGGTGCCCTCGCTGAAACTCGCTACTTGTAAAAAAATTGTTTTATACAGTGTTTTAAAAGACTGAATTCATCAAGGACAAAATGTAATGACTTCCAAGATTGTTGATGTAACAGCTCGCGAAATCATGGATTCGCGCGGTAACCCGACTGTTGAGGCTGATATCAAACTGGCCTCCGGTGTGACCGGACGAGCCGCTGTTCCATCTGGTGCATCAACCGGCACCCGCGAGGCGCTGGAATTACGCGATGGAGATAAGTCACGCTACCGGGGTAAAGGTGTTTTAAAAGCGGTTGATCATGTCAACACGGCTTTACGTGATGCTGTGATTGGCGTTGATGCAACGGACCAGGCTGGTCTTGATAAACTCATGATTGATCTTGACGGCTCTGAGAACAAGGACAAACTCGGTGCTAATGCCATTCTTGCGGTATCAATGGCGGCGGCTCATGCGGCAGCGGCTGACAACAACCAGATGCTTTTTGAATATCTTGGTGGCAAGGATGCGGTGAATCTACCGGTACCGATGATGAACATCATCAATGGTGGCTCTCACGCCGACAACAGTGTTGACTTGCAAGAGTTCATGGTAATGCCAGTTGGTGCTAAATCATTTCGCGAAGCCTTACGCTGTGGTGCTGAAATATTTCATTCCTTGCACGGTGTTTTACACGAGCGTGGTCTTAATACAGGCGTAGGCGATGAAGGCGGTTTCGCTCCTAATTTGTCATCAAACGAAGAAGCCATCGAAACTATTCTGCTCGCCATTGAAAAGGCTGGCTACAGTGCTGGTGACGATGTCTATCTGGCGCTCGATGTTGCGAGTTCCGAATTCTATAAAGATGGTGTATACGATCTTGCATCCGAATCTCGCCAGTTCGATGCGGCAGGCTTTGTTGAGTACCTGAATGACTGGACAGATCGTTTCCCGATCATCTCGATCGAGGATGGGCTTGATGAAGGCGATTGGGATGGTTGGAAGATTCTTTCAGATCGTTTGAACGACAGCATTCAGTTAGTCGGTGATGATCTATTTGTGACGAATCCGAAAATCCTTCAGCGCGGTATCAACGAGGGCATCGCCAACTCGGTACTGATCAAAGTCAATCAGATTGGTAGCTTGAGTGAGACGCTTGAAACCATCAACATGGCGCATAAAGCTGGGTACACAACCGTTACCTCACACCGATCTGGTGAAACAGAGGACACAACTATAGCGGATCTGGCAGTTGCAACAAATTCCAAGCAGATCAAAACAGGTTCGCTATCTCGCTCTGATCGTGTCGCCAAGTACAATCAACTGTTACGTATTGAAGAATATCTTGGTGATCGTGCAGTGTATCCAGGTGCCTCTGCGTTCAACCAGAAACTATAGTGTTGATCTCATCGTCAAGTCATCAGTGCGGTAACGGTTAAGGCTATGAAGGTCTTGATTGGTGCTCTGATCGTGTTGCTTATTGCTCTTCAGTACCGACTGTGGTTCGGTGATGGTAGCGTCCAGGAAGTCTGGCGATTGCGTGAAGAGGCCAAGACAACACGTACCGAATTACTGCAACTAAGGGGTCGCAATCAGGCCTTGTCTGCGGAGGTGGCAGATCTTAAAAGTGGTCTCGAAGCGATCGAGGAGCGGGCTCGCGCAGAACTTGGCATGATTGACGAAGATGAAACCTTCTACCAGTTTGTTCGTGAACGTGGCAATCAGTCCAATAGTAATGTCAGTTCTAACGGTGACAGCAATTGACCACAACTGAGGGCTTCGCTACCACCACCAATCCGTATCCGTATGAACTTTGGGCTGTTATTCCAGCGGCTGGTTTTGGCACGCGAATGCGCGGCGATATACCGAAGCAGTATTTGTTCCTGGACAGCGTCACGATCATGGAGCACGTGATCAACCGTCTATTAGCAATCCCGGGACTCATGGGGTGTGTAATTGCTTTGGCGCCAGATGACAAACGGTTCGGGGAACTTAGCGTTGCCGACGATCCGCGTGTGCATACTGTTGTCGGTGGTGAGACTCGTGCGGATTCAGTAAACAGTGCAATTGATGCCGTTCGCGTTCAAGCAGCAGACGATGCTTGGGTATTGGTTCATGACGCAGCTCGTCCACTGGTGGCGTTGACCGACATTAAACGTCTGACCGATGCTGTGTTTAATAGTGGTAGCAATGGTGGCATATTAGCAATACCGGTTTCCGACACGCTTAAGTCGGCAGATACTGACCACACCGTGTTGAAAACAGTCGATCGAACCGGGCTCTGGCAAGCGCAAACGCCACAACTTTTTCCGGCGCGTGCGTTGAGTGATGCGCTTAATTCGGCGATGGCAACAACGGATATTGAAATTACGGACGAAGCATCAGCGATGGAATATGCTGGTCATGATCCTTTATTGGTCGAGGCGCTGGAGCCGAATCCAAAGGTTACCCGCTACAGCGATCTGGTCGTAGCAAGCGCATTGAGTGCTACGAATAATCACGGACCTGGAGCTTAAAGCGCATGCGAATCGGTCAAGGTTATGATGTTCACGCCTTCACCGAGGGTGATCACTTGATGATCGGTGGTGTGCGTATCGAGCACAGTCGGGGTTTTCTCGCACATTCTGATGGTGATGTTTTGTTGCACGCAATAAGCGATGCTTTGCTGGGTGCAGCAGCACTGGGTGATATAGGTAAACATTTCCCGGATACGGACCCGGCTTTTCGGGATGCGAACAGTCGAACCTTACTTCGGGTCGTCGTCAAGAAACTGCAAAACCTCGGTATGAATTGCACCAGTATTGACGCGACTGTTGTAGCGGAAGCGCCGAAACTGCGCTCACACATAGATTCAATGCGCGCGGTCATCGCTGAGGATGTGGGCCTTGCGCTTGATCGGGTCAATGTAAAGGCGACCACCAGCGAGAAACTTGGATTCTGTGGGCGTGAGGAGGGTATTGCTGCAATGGCCTCTGTCCTGGTTTCAGAAGCAGGTGATTGATGGGCCAGCGTTTTACGTTTTAATCGGGTCTGCTCGTAAACGTCTAAAATCAGTTTCAATAAACTTCGTTTGAGGAACCATAGTCATGGCATCACTTGCAATCATCGGTGGTAGTGGTCTGGCACGAATGGAAGGTCTTGAGGTCACACGTCGTGAAATGGTCAAGACACCATTTGGTGCACCGTCGTGTCCATTGATCTTTGGAAAATTTGCCGGCAAAGACGTGGTTTTTCTTGCCCGCCATGGTAGTACCCACCGAATTCCACCACACCGCATTAACTACTGCGCCAATATATGGGCCCTGCATTCTGTTGGTATCAATCAAATTATTGCTATTGGTGCGGTGGGTGGAATCAGCGATGACTGCAAAACTGGATCACTGGTCGTACCGGACCAACTCATTGATTACACGGTTGGTCGACAAAACACATTTTTCGATGGCGGTAGTGAACCGGTCAAACATATCGACTTTAGTTATCCTTACGACAATGCACTGCGAAACGCCCTTATCAGTGGTGCGAAAAAAACAGACGGTGTGTCATTGCTTGAAGATGGAACAGTGGGCGTTACGCAGGGTCCACGTCTGGAAACAGCAGCCGAAATAAAGCGACTGAAACAAGACGGTTGTTCGGTGGTTGGTATGACATCCATGCCAGAAGCTGCACTCGCGCGAGAACTTGAAATTGCCTATGCGGCCTGTATGGTGGTGGTTAATCCGGCGGCCGGTGTAGATGGCAAAGCCATCGACCACGACGCTTTGTTTCAAACAATAGACGAGGCAATGATCAATGCTCGTAACGTGCTACAGAATACCTTGCCATTATTAGGATAAAAAAATGTCAAAGAAAAAAACGGCGTCACCGCATCCACGCACCATCGCAGCGACTGCCGATCATTTTCTTGACGTGAATTCAGGGGCTATCGTCCCACCCATCATCGCATCCAGTACCTATGCGCGTGATGATCGTTATGAGCCAATCAATCCGGCAAACGTTTACGCCCGAGATAATAACCCCACGTTTGTCACGGCGGAACGAACAATAGCTTCCTTGGAAAATGCGGAAGAGTGCTTGCTGTTTTCATCTGGCATGGCTGCCGTCGCCGCCGTTTTTTACACCTTGGACACAGGTGCTGTAGTAGTACTGCCACAATCCATGTATTGGGGTGTATTCGCCTGGACGCGTGACTATTGCGACCGTATGGCAATACACATCGCTTACTACGATCCGATTGATATCGATTCGATAGAGCAAGCTATGAGCGCGCATGCTCGGGTAGATATGCTTTGGTTGGAGACACCAGCTAATCCACTAATGCACGTTGTCGATATTGCTGCAGTGGCGGATATTGCTCATAGCAAGAAAGCGCTACTTATTGTGGACAACACGACTCCAACGCCTGTGCACACTCAGCCGTTGGATCTTGGCGCTGACATGGTCATGCATTCTGCAACCAAAGCGCTGAACGGGCATAGTGATGTGCTCGCGGGCGCACTATTGACTCGTGAATCTTATCCGCATTGGGAACGCATTAAGCGTGAACGTCACGGAGCAGGCGCCATCATCGGCTCGTTTGAGGCATGGTTGTTACAACGCGGTTTGCGTACCCTGCATCTAAGGATGGAACGTGCTAGCGATAACTCCCAACGTATCGCCGAGTTTTTGGAATCGCATCCAAAGATCGACGACGTCATGTATCCCGGCTTGATCAATGACCCAGGACACACTGTAGCCTTGAAGCAAATGACCGGGGGGTTTGGCGCGCTTATGTCCTTCACAGTAAAGGGAGATAAAGCAACGGCGCTTGCGTTGGCAAGTGGGCTGCAACTGATAACCAGCGCCACATCACTAGGTGGTGTCGAAACGCTTATTGAACATCGCTACAGTGTGGAACCACCCGAGACCAAAGTGCCAGAAAATCTGTTGCGATTGGCTGTCGGCATAGAGCATATTGATGATCTGTTGAATGATCTATCGGACGCCTTGGCAAGACTAAATCCAGCTTGAAATTCTCACCGCATGTCTGAAGTCACGCCGCCTGTCGGCGGCGTGTTTCAAGCTTATGCTAGATCCTTTAGCTGTTTGTGAACATTGGCGCATTTCTGTAAAGCATCCGCTGCGTTGACGCTGAGTGGCAGTGATGCTGCCCACTTCACGTCATCGCGTGTTACTCCAATGTCTCTTAGCAGAGAATCGTCAAGTTCCAGCAGCTGTTTAAATGCGTCGCGCGTATCGCGTCGCTGGAGCAGGGTCTCCAAATAATGATGGAGCTTTCCCACCATTGCTGGGAGTGACCACTTGCTCGATAGATAACTCGACTTTTGGTTAAGTGAGGCAGATATGTTGTGATCGAATGAGTTGCATTGAGTATTCATATTCATTTCCTGATGACAGGACCGGGAACTCGGTGCCGTAGGTAGACTTTGCGACTGAATGATGATTAAATCAAACGAATAGATTTGAATTCATCTATCAAAAATTCTGAAAGGAGTGAAAAATGGGTGTCGCAATCAACGCACAAACGCCTCTGCTGGAGCTTGAACTGCTGAGAACACTGGTCGCAATTGCTGAAACTGGCAATTTTTCAGCGGCGGCCGAATCGGTTTACCGCACACCTTCTGCGGTGTCGATGCAAGTCAAGAAAATTGAGGAGATTGTTGGCCGGCCAGTATTCACACGCGATTCCCGATCGGTCAACGTCACCCCTGAAGGCGAACTATTGCTGGAGCATGGACGCCGTTTGCTCAATATGAATCAGGAAATGATGCAACGCTTCATGGCGCCCGATGTGGCAGGTGTTGTCAGGTTGGGTGCAACTGATGATGTCGCTGAGCGCTCCTTGCCGGATTTGTTAAGGCGATTTTCAACAACGCATTGCTGTGTATCGATCGATGTCGTGGTTGATACTTCCTCAAGACTTGAACAACGTGTCCGTAAAGGGGAGTTGGATGTGGCCCTCGTAACTTGCAGAACGGATGCGAAGCTTAAGCCTGATTCTGAATTTGTCTATCGCGAACAGTTAGCCTGGGCAGGTGCACGTAATGGTATAGCGGTGGAGAAAACGCCCTTACCTATATCTGTTTGGGAGGAGGGATGTTCCTGGCGTGATGCGGCACTTGATAGCCTTCGAGCCATTAATCGCGAATATCGAATTGCTTATATGAGTGCACATATATCAGGCCAGCGCGCGGCTATTTTGGCAGACCTTGCAATAGCACCCATTCCTATATCGTGCTGTGTCAATGGCATCATAAACTTAACAGGCAAGGCGGGGCTTCCTGAATTAAACGAATACGCTATGGCGATGATAATTGCTAAGAAGCCAAGTGCAGCTGCTAAAGCCGCAGCTCAGCATTTGCGAGAAAGCCTTGGCTCAAACTAAGTACTTAAGTACCGCAAAATGTCTGTGTCACTAGCTCTGATTCGAGCGGCGCAAGTGCAAGCTTGCTACCGTCGTGGGATGTATCAAACGGAGTGTTTAGTGCGGTAGTCAATTGCTCGAACGGCGTGAAATTGTCTTCCATAGCATCGCGAATCATCAATTCGATCTGATGATTCCGTGGAATGATTGCCGGATTCGAAGAGCTCATCAAAGCCTGACTTATTTGGATATTTTCTGATTCTTGAGTTTGGCGTTTTCGCCAACGTGAATGCCATGCGCCAAGCGCACCATCATCACTATAAAAGTCATCGTCTGCGTCACGCCTTATAGCCAGTGTTCTGAATCCTATGGTGAAATCAATTTTTTCCGCTTCCATGGATTTGAGTAGATCTGTGACTAATTCAAGATCATCTTCGAATTTTTCTACGAGGCCAAGTTTGGCTCGCATATGCCCAAGATAGGCTTCGATAAAGTGATCATCAAATGAATTTATTGCTGTTTGTGCCAGGCTCACACCTTTATCCTGATCATCATGCAACAACACCAGCAGACATTTGGCCAGACTCGTGACATTCCATTGGGCGATGCGCGGCTGGTTACGATAGGCGTAACGCCCGATCCGATCTATCGAACTGAAAACCTTCCCTTCTTCATAGGTGTCCATAAAAGCACACGGCCCATAATCAATAGTATCGCCAGTGATCGCACAATTATCCGTATTCATGACACCGTGAATAAAGCCTAGCGATTGCCAATGGGCTACCAGTTTCGCTTGAGCGATGACGACATGTTGTAATAGTGCGAGAGCGGGGTTGTCAGAGTCTGCGGCATCGGGGTAGTGACGGGCGATGACATAGTCAGTCAGTGACTTGATCGCATCAATGTTGTTGCGTGCTGCAAAGAACTCAAATGTACCCACTCGAATATGACTGCGTGCAACTCGCGTTAGTATTGCTCCCGGCACTACGCCGTCTCGAAACACCGCTTCACCAGTTGTGACAGCCGCCAGCGCACGTGTGCTTGGTACACCCAAGCTTGTCATGGCCTCGCTGATGACATATTCGCGCAGCACTGGCCCGATCCAATTGCGCCCATCACCCCCTCGAGAGAATGGTGTGCGTCCAGCGCCCTTGAGTTGAACATCGAATCGAGCACCGGATGCATTACAGACTTCGCCCAGCAGAATGGCTCTACCATCGCCAAGTTGGGGTGCCCAGTTGCCAAACTGATGGCCTGCGTAGGCCATTGCTATTGGATCAGCACTTTCGGGTAGCTCATTGCCTGAGAGCATGGCAAGACCTTGGTCTGAGCGAAGGTAATTGGTGTCAAGGCCCAGTGATTGGGCAAGCTTGGCGTTAAGTTTGATCAGGCTTGGTGCGGCAACCGACAATGGTTTCTGGCGCTCGAAGAACTCGCCTGGAAGAGTGGTGTAGCTATTGTCAAAATCGATTGGCTGCATTGTCCTAGCTTAACCAGCGTCGCCAAATATTGCATAGGCTTTTTCTCTGTCGCCAGTTCTGGAAAGCCCGTAAGGGCCTCAACAAATGCGGTTTGGCCTGCAATCGTCTTCGGATCTGAGTCGGGATTCACTGCTATCATGAGGAACTTGCAGTGCAAATATCAGACGAAGCATGTGTCGTCGCTAACTTCGGAGCTCACCCTATGACCGCAGATGAAAATCCAGTCAAAGTAACGCTTTATCGTTGGGCTGGAAGTTGGGGTCCGTTCAAGGTGAGTATCCCCTGTGGCGAATGCTCTTTGACAGTAGATGTTATCAAGGACACCTTTGAGACGGAGCTTGCTGGCATCCCGGTAGAACTCGAAATTCATGATTGGCTGTCAAATTGGTGGAAGCCTTTGTTTCGTGGTGGATGGCACGCACCTATCGTTATGGTGGAAGGGAAGGTTGTTAGTCAGGGGCATGCACTAAACCGTGGCTTATTGACCGAAGCGATCATCGCAGCCCATGTTCAACGCTCCTCTCGAACAGGTTCTCATATTTTTGGCAAAGAGCTTTGCCCCCATTGTGTTCGTGCCAAGGCCTATCTGAATAACGCGAACATCGAACACACTTATCATGATGTCGTGAAGGAACCGCGAGCTTTGTATGAGATGCTTGGCCGCGTCAAACCGATAGTTGGCCCCAAGACACCGATCACAGTGCCGCAAATCTGGATAGACGGAGAGTACGTTGGTGGCGCCGACGAACTTGAAAATATTGTCAAGGCTGAAGTCGAACCTAACCCTGATCGCGGACAGTGTTCACTCTCTCCAACGAGGCGTGCATCTTAGCGCTTGATCAGTCGACTGTATTAGCAATTACTCTTGGTCTCAACCTAGTACTTTTGCATGGTGCTTTAAATGATCCTCTATAAAGCTTGCAACAAACCAGTAGGAATGGTCATAGTCAGGTTGCATGCGGTAGTCGAGTGATTGGCCAGCATTTTTGCAGGCATCTATAAAAATTTCAGGTCGAAGATGCTCCTCCAGAAACTGATCACTGTCGCCGGTGTCGATCAATATGTGAGCATCGCTTTTCTGAGTACTTACCAGATCGCAGGCGTCGTACTGGGCCCACGTTGATCTGTCTTCTCCAAGATACGCAGTAAACGCTTTTTGTCCCCATGGCACTTGGCTTGGCGCTGCAATGGGTGAAAACGCTGAAACTGATTTGAAGCGTGTCGGGTTTTTTAGGTGTAGCGTCAACGCCCCGTGCCCACCCATTGAGTGGCCAGTGATGCCTTGACGTTCTGGATCGCCATTGAACTCGGTGAATATTATCTCGCTGAGTTCATCGGTAATATATTGGTCCATTGCAAAATGCGGGGCCCAGGGTTTTTCAGTTGCGGTTAGATAAAAGCCTGCGCCCTGACCGAGATCATAGGCCTCATCGTTGGCGATAGTCTCACCGCGAGGACTGGTGTCTGGTGCAACCACCATGACCCCAAGTTCCGATGCAATTCGCTGCAGACCAGACTTTTCCATCACGTTAGCCCAGGTGCAAGTCAGGCCCGACAGGAACCAGATGACGGGAACCTTATGTTGTTTCGCCGCTGGTGGTGAATACACAGCGAATTGCATAGGGCAGTGGCAGACATTGCTTTCGTGTTGATGCACAGACAATATGCCACCAGAACTCGCCCAGCTTGAAATTAGCTCAAGAGCCATGATCAGTAGATCACCACGCTGCGTATGCTTTCGCCAGAGTGCATCAGATCAAAAGCCTTGTTGATATCGTCAAGCGGCATTGTATGAGTGATCAGGTTGTCGATATCAACGCGGCCATCCATATACATGTCAACGATCTTTGGCACGTCAGTGCGACCTCGAGCTCCGCCAAATGCAGTGCCTCTCCAGACCCGACCGGTAACCAGTTGAAAAGGACGCGTTGTGATTTCTTTACCTGCACCAGCGACACCGATAATGACACTTTCTCCCCAGCCTTTATGACAACATTCGAGTGCTGCTCGCATGACGTCAACGTTGCCGATGCATTCGAACGAATAGTCTGCTCCGCCGCCAGTCAATTCAACTAAGTGATCAACCAGCCCGTCGCTAAAGTCTGCCGCATTCACAAAGTCGGTCATGCCGAACTTCTTACCAATCGCTTCCTTAGCCGGGTTCAAGTCAACGCCGACTATCTGCTTGGCACCAACCAGACGCAAGCCCTGTATGACATTGAGACCAATGCCACCAAGACCAAACACAACAGCGGTGGAGTTGGGTTCTACCTTGGCGGTAAACATGACTGCGCCAACACCTGTAGTAACGCCACAACCGATGTAACAAATTTTCTCAAACGGGGCGTCTTTGCGCACTTTTGCAAGTGCGATTTCAGGTAGAACCGTGTGATTAGCAAAGGTTGAACATCCCATATAGTGCAGAATGGGTTTGCCTTTGTAGGAAAAACGAGACGTGCCATCAGGCATCAAACCCTGGCCCTGTGTCGAGCGTACTTTCTGACAGAGGTTGGTTTTCGGGTGCAGACAATAGTCACACTCTCGACATTCAGGTGTGTAGAGCGGTATCACATGATCACCAGGTGCAACGCTTGTCACGCCAGCACCGACCTCCAATACAACTCCCGCGCCTTCGTGTCCGAGAATTGCAGGGAAGGCACCTTCTGGATCAGCGCCAGAGCGCGTGAATTCATCGGTATGGCAGATTCCGGTCGCCTTGATCTCGACCAACACTTCACCAGCCTTTGGTCCTTCGAGATCGACCTCGACAATTTCCAATGGTTTGCCAGCCTCGAAAGCGACTGCGGCGCGAGTTTTCATGATGGTTTCTCCTCCGTGTTACCGACGCATGATAAACGTTGAGCCTACCCTTCGGTAGCCCGACAACGGAAACCCATTCGAAATGACGCGCGGACTTGTACACTAGGCGCAACGACATAAACAGCAAGACGGCAGCGGGCATGAAAAGTATCGGAATCGGCGTGATTGGCGCCGGCTATATGGGCAAGGCGCATAGTGTTGCCATGAATGCCGTTGGCGCTGTGTTCGATACTCCTCTGAAGCCCGTGTGCGAAATGTTGTGCGCGACCACAGAGGCGGGTGCCGCGGCTAAGGCACAGGCCTTTGGTTTCAAACGTTCAACGGCTAACTGGCAAGAGCTTGTTGAGGACCCAGCTGTAGAAGCCATTGTTATCGCCTCACCCCAGTCAACGCATAAAGAGATTGCACTTGCAGCCATCGCGTTGGGCAAACCTGTCATGTGCGAAAAACCGATGGGTGCCACTCTGGATGATGCCCGCGTGATGGCGGAGGCTGCCGACTCTGCCGGTGTTGTCAATATGGTGGGATTCAATTATGTGCGTACTCCGGCAACTCAATATGCTCGCGATCTTATTGCGCGTGGCGAGATTGGCGATGTCACCTGGTTCCGCGGCGAACATACCGAGGATTTTCTGGCTGATGCAAACACGCCTGGTAACTGGCGTACCCGTGGACGCGCCAATGGAACGATGGGTGACTTGTCCTCACATATGATCAATTGCGCGATGGCTCTGCTTGGACCGATCGATAGCATCAATGCTGATATCGAGACGGTGCATCACACTCGTCCATCTGAGTCTGGTGATGACACAGAAACTGTTAGTAACGATGATCATGCGCATTGTCTGTGCCGTTTTTCATCTGGCGTCATGGGGCATCTTTATTTCAGCCGTATCTCAACTGGGCGCAAGATGGGTTATGCCTATGAAATCAGTGGAACCAAAGGAGCCATACGTTTTGATCAGGAAGATCAAAATTGCTTGTGGTTGTATCGCATGGAAGGGCCAGAAGCAGAGCGCGGATTTCGCAAAATACTGACAGGGCCTGCCCATCCGGATTATGTGAATTTCTGCCTGGGGGCAGGTCATGGCACTGGATATCAGGATCAACTGATTATTGAAGCCAAGGACTTTCTCAACGCCATTGATGCTGGCAAAGCGATTTGGCCAACGTTTCGAGATGGTATGGAGGTCTCAGAGGTAATAGACGCCATATGGCGATCTCACGAGTCACGCCAGTGGACAACGGTTCGAGAAACGATAGCTGGTTAGAAAACTCATCATCGCCTTTTGGTCATCTGTATGCCCGAAAGATCATGTGTGATAGGGTTTTAGAATCTTCATAAGGAGCTGAATCATGATTCACAAGAAGATGTTGATTACGGTATTCGCAGCCTTCTCACTGGGCGCATGCGGTGGAGGCGGCGGAGGTGACACGCTGGTAGACGATGATCCCGCCGGTGATGATTTGCCGGGCTTGATAGTTGAGGGGCTTCCAGCAACAATTGGCACGGAAGCGACAAGCCCTTGGTTAGTTGTTATTGATTTATTCCGTCTCGAATCGATAACACCAGGAACTGGGGATGGCAGCGTTTTTATGCGCCGCTATGAAAGCGATTTCCCGATTTCGCAGCACGTTGAGTTTTATACCCGAGAGCTCGATACCTGCAATATCCGCGATGACGATTCAAACGATGGCAGTGTAAGACCAGAACTGACCAGCCTTGGCGATACGCTCAGCATCAATACATCAAGCGGTCCCTGGTTTGTGTTTGATCAGTCGTTTGATGACGGGCAACCAGTCTACGAGACCAATAATGGTCTTCCGGGCGCACTTCCAAGCGATGCAACACTTGCTGTTTCAGTGCCAGACATTCCATTGATAAATTATCCACTGGTCGAACCAATACCGCCGGTACGTTTGCTGCCTGACATTGATACGCCTGTCAGACGTGAATCGGTTTATAGCTGGCTACCTAGCGATGTAGAAGGACGCATGACTCTAAGCTTGTTAGCCTACGACGCTGATGATGTATTTCAAGGCTTCAAAGTAACTTGCCAACTGGTCGATGATGGGAATTTTACGATGCCCGACGATGTACTCGATTTTGTCGACGCCTCTACCGATCGATTGGAAGCCCGCTATACACGGCGTATCAATCGACTTGATGTTATTGATGGGGTTGTTTTCTATCAGGATTCAGGTGTTGCAGAATAATTAAAAGTCTTTGTTGTTACTCATCGATTAATACTCCGCAGATCCCCGGTCCAGATGGACGGGGATCTGCCAAGCTGAGTTTTGTTGGGCAATCGCTTCCCACCGTCCATTCGCGCTACACTTGCCGACTCGATCCGGCATTCCCACTTTAATACGTGACCTCAGCAACACCTGTCCCTGATATCAATCGCCGGTTTGCCGTCGCGCCGATGATGGAATTGAGCGATCGACACTATCGCTACCTGGCACGCCAGCTCAGTAGTCATGCGCTGCTTTACACCGAAATGCTGACGGCCAAGGCGTTAATTCACGGCGATCGCGATTACCTTCTCGAATATGGATCCATTGAATCGCCGCTGGTGTTGCAGTTAGGAGGTTCTGATCCTGCTGAGATGGCGGAAGCCGCGATGATTGGCGAAAGTTACGGATATAACGAGATCAACATCAACTGTGGCTGCCCAAGTGATCGAGTCAAGTCCGGGCGCTTTGGCGCTTGTCTTATGGCAGAACCCGAATTGGTAAATAGTCTGGTAACCGCGATGAAAGAGGCGGTGTCGATCCCCGTGTCAGTCAAGTGCCGTCTTGGTATTGATCGCGAAGACAGTTATCAGGTACTGGAAGATTTTGTTCGCCAAGTTGCTGATGCGGGATGTGATCATTTTATCGTCCACGCGCGTAAAGCATGGCTGGATGGTTTGAGTCCGAAAGAGAACCGTAATGTGCCACCACTTCGCTATGAGTTCGTCTATCGCCTTAAGGCTGTTCTTCCGCATCTACACATCACTATCAATGGTGGTATCGATAATTGGGAGTCAGTTGCACACCATCTTGATAAGGTTGATGGAGTCATGATTGGTCGGCAGGCCTATTATCAACCTGCGTTTCTAGGTCGAACAGATGGTCGAGTGTTTCCGGAGTTGATCGATGGTAAATCAATCACCGAATTAGAGCAGTTGAGAACAGTTGCAAAAAACTACGCTATTTACATGCAGCATTGGGTAGAGCAGGGCGTACGCATGAGTGCATTGAGTCGTCATCTAGTCTCACTGTTTCAAGAGGTGCCAGGTGCACGTTTGTGGCGACGCCATATCAGCGAGCAGGCGAACCAGACGAGTTCCGCGATCACGCTCGTTGATGATGCCCTTGAATTTATCGATTCGCCTGCGCAGCGACATAGCGCCTGATGTACGGACGTGTAGAAAACCCGCACAGTAATCGTCGCGATTATGAAAACCTGGCCAAGGTCACGACCTACATGTGGGAGTACCGTGGCAGGGTGCTGCTGGCATTGGCTTGTCTGGTAATAGCCAAACTGGCAATTGTTGCCGTACCTTTGATTCTAAAACGCGTTGTCAATGCGCTCGATGACGGTAATGGCATCGCCAATGGAAGTAACGATGTACTGCTTGTCGCGTTGGCACTTGTTGCAGCTTATGGATTGCTGCGCATCACCAGTTCCTTATTCAAAGAGTTACGCGATTCTCTCTTTGCACGTGTTCGTTATCGTGCCATGCATCGTTTATCCACTCGTGTGCTGACTCACCTGCATGATTTGTCACTGTCATTTCATCTTGAGCGACGCACTGGCAGTATTTCCAAGGACCTGTCACGTGGGACCAACAGTCTCAGTTCCATTGTAAATTTGTTGGTATTCAATATTGTTCCAACCATTGCAGAATTTCTGCTGGTTGCCGGCATATTGCTTGGCGGTTATGGTTGGCAATACACCTTGGTCATTGCGGTCACTGTCGTTCTGTACGTGGCGTTTACTTTGTACTTCTCCGGTTGGCGCATGCAGTTTCGTCATGAAATGAATCGACTTGATTCCTTATCCAACGGCCGTGCGGTTGATAGCCTGCTCAATTATGAGACAGTAAAGTATTTCAACAATGAACGTCTCGAGATAGATTCCTACGACGGTCATATGGTCGATTGGGGTAATGCGGGTGTAAAAAGCCAGATAACCATGTCAACCCTCAACTTCGGACAGGCAGCCATTGTTTCGATTGGGGTTACCGTTATCATGATGTTGGCAGCGCGTGACGTAGCAAATGCAACGATAACGCTTGGTGACATCGTTTTGATCAATGCCATGATGCTGCAGTTATTCGTGCCATTGAATGCGCTGGGCTTTGTTTATCGTGGCTTGCAATATGCGTTGGCAGATATGGATCTTGTATTCCGCCTACTCGAACGTGCGCCAGAGATCAACGACAAAGCTGACGCAACTACTCTCGACGTAAAAGCTGGACGCATCGAATTCAAAGACGTCAAATTTGCTTATTTAACTGATCGTCCAATACTCAAAGGCATCAGCTTTGAAGTAGCGCCCGGTAGCAAAGTGGCGGTTGTCGGGCCATCTGGTTCCGGGAAATCGACCATCTCTCGATTACTGTTTCGTTTTTATGATGTGGATGAAGGCTCGATCAGTATTGATGGTCTTGATGTTCGCGATTGTAGCCAGGGAAGCTTGCGTCAGGCCTTGGGTGTCGTGCCACAGGACACCGTCATGTTCAATGAATCCATTCGTTATAACCTGGCATATGCAAATCCTGATGCTGACGATAAATTGATTGAAGAGGCAGTTAGTCGGGCGAACCTGTCCGATTTCATCAGTAATCTGCCACAAGGCTATGACACCGTAGTAGGGGAGCGGGGTCTGAAATTATCCGGTGGTGAAAAGCAGCGTATGGCGATCGCAAGGGTGGTCATCAAGAATCCTCCCATCATCGTTTTCGATGAAGCGACCTCCAGTCTGGATACGCGCAGTGAACAGGCCATACTCGAAGGTATGAACGCGGTAGCCAAGCGTGCGACGTCTCTGGTTATCGCACACAGACTTTCAACGGTCGTAGATGCTGATCAGATTCTGGTTTTGGACGCAGGCGCAATTGTTGAGCGCGGCACCCACGACGAGCTGTTACTCACCAATGGTTTGTATGCGGACCTTTGGCAGCTTCAGCAAGGTGCTGATTCGGAAAGCTAGTCCCTTATCAATGACAGGAATTCGTTTCGGGTATTGATATCCGAGCGAAAGGTGCCCAGCATCGCCGATGTGGTCATTGACGAATTCTGTTTCTCGACGCCGCGCATCATCATGCACATATGTTGTGATTCGATGATGACGCCCACCCCTCGCCCTTTAGTGACTTCCAGTATCGCTGTGGCGATTTGCTTGGTCAGGGTTTCTTGAATTTGCAAGCGCCTGGCGTACATGTCGACAATTCTCGCCACTTTGGACAAACCGATAACCTTGCCTCGTGGCAGATAGGCAACATGACATTTGCCGATAAAGGGTAGTAGGTGATGCTCACACAGGGAGTACAGTTCGATATTTCGGACGATGACCATCTCGTCGCTATCCGATTCGAAAATAGCACCATTGACGACCTCATCAAGCGATTCCTCATAGCCTCGAGTCAGAAATTGCATGGCTTTTGATGCACGCGCTGGCGTGTCGCGTAATCCATCTCGGTCCAGGTCCTCTCCGATTTCGGTGAGGATGCTTGTGTAGGCGTCTTTTAACGTGTCCATCAAGAGGCGTTTCAGGGCAAATTTAGGGTTAACCGACTATAACGGAATTCCGATCGCCAAATTTACGTGTCCTACCGTTAAGGCCACACCTGGGCTAGAGACCTTTATACTGGGTTAGCTGTTTGATCCTGCACCTGACGAGGCCAAAAGCGGCACGTCGGGTGCATCAATAGGTGATTACGGTCGTAAAACCTGTGTTTCATCGTTCTGAAAGGAGAACTTGATGGCTTTTCTATTCTGGCTGGCAGTCGCTGCTGGCACGCTGTTCACTCTGTCGCGTTTTCGTCCGAGTTTGCCGATCGCGACCTTTGCTGGTGCCGTCGTGCTGTTTGTGGCGTACCTGTTTGGCTTTCTTGGTGGTTTTTTTGGTGGATTGCTAGTACTTCTCGGTATTGCCGCAGCTGTACTGTTCAATGTTCGGGCGCTTCGCCATCGCTTTGTCAGTCTGCCACTTCTCAAATACGTTCGCGCCGTGCTGCCGCCAATGTCTGACACCGAGCGGGCAGCAATCGATGCGGGCACCGTGTGGTGGGAAGCCGAGTTGTTTCGCGGTTCGCCGAACTGGCAGAAGCTGATCAGTTACCCCGAGGCATCCTTGACTGATCGGGAACAGGCCTTTATTGACGGTCCGGTAGATAAGCTTTGCTCAATGATGGATGACTGGGAAATCACTTTTGAACTGAATGATCTCCCTGAGAAGGTTTGGAAATACATTAAGGAAGAACGGTTTCTCGGCATGGTTATACCCGAAGAGTACGGTGGTCTGGGGTTCTCGGCCATGGCTCATTCAGAGGTGGTAACCAAGCTTGCTACCCGCAGTGTGACTGGGGCTGTCAGTGTTATGGTGCCAAATTCATTGGGTCCTGCTGAACTATTACTTCACTACGGCACTGAAGAACAAAAGAATTACTACTTGCCACGACTTGCTGTAGGCGAGGAAATCCCATGCTTTGCGCTGACAGGGCCCGACGCTGGTTCTGACGCCGGCGCTATGCCGGACTACGGCATCGTCTGCAAGGGTGAATTCGAAGGTAAGGAGGTTATTGGTCTCCGCGTCACATGGGAAAAGCGTTATATCACCCTTGGCCCAATCGCCACCTTGCTTGGTCTAGCGTTCAAAGCCTATGACCCCGATCATCTACTTGGTGATGAAGAAGAACTTGGTATTACTTGCGCATTGATTCCGACCAGCACACCGGGTGTGAATATCGGTCGTCGTCATTTCCCATTGAATCAAGCTTTTATGAACGGGCCAAACAGTGGTAACGATGTGTTTATCCCGATGGACTGGATCATTGGTGGGCAGCCGATGGTTGGACAAGGTTGGCGCATGCTGATGGAGTCACTATCGGTTGGTCGTGGTATTTCCTTGCCATCAAATGGCGTTGCCTCGGGCAAAGCAACTGCGCGCTTCGTTGGTGCATATTCGCGAATTCGCAAACAGTTCAACTTACCCATCGCGAAGTTTGAGGGTATTGAAGAGGTGCTTGGCAGAGTTGCAGGCCTTACCTACACAATGGACGCTGGCCGACGCTTGACCTGTGCTGCACTCGATCAAGGTGAGAAGCCTTCGGTCGTGTCTGCCATTCTCAAGTACTACAACACCGATAACATGCGACTGATCGTTAACGACGGCATGGACATCATCGGTGGCAAAGGCATCTGTATGGGCCCAGGTAACTTTCTTGGCCGTCCGTATCAAGCGATACCGGTTGGTATTACTGTTGAGGGTGCAAACATACTGACGCGCTCTCTGATTATCTTTGGCCAAGGTGCGATTCGCTGTCACCCATGGTTAATGGAAGAAATCACCGCCGCCTCGTTGCCCAACAAGCAGGAAGCCTTGGAGAGTTTTGATGAAGCCTTGATGGGGCATATTGGCTACGCCATACAAAATGGCGCACGGTCACTTTTTCATGGCCTGACCAAAGGCGTTTTTGCTGATTCGCCAATTGATGGGCCGAATGCCAAATACTATCGGCGTCTTTCACGTGTGAGTGCTGCTTATTCCTTTCTCGCGGACTTTGCCATGCTGTTTCTTGGTGGTGGACTAAAACGAAAGGAAATGTTGTCGGGTCGTTTCGCTGATGGTTTGATGCACATGTATATGGCATCTGCCGTACTCAAGCGATTTGAAGATACTGGTCGCCCTGCGGCCGATCAACCATTGCTTGAATGGTCAGTTCGCCATGCCTTGTTCCAAACTCAGGTAGCGCTTGATCAGATATTACGCAACTTCCCAAGTGTTCCGGTTGGTTTGTTACTGCGTGGCATCGTCTTTCCACTGGGTCGCCGTTACCGTACCCCGAACGACAAACTGACTCAGGCATGTGCACGAATTCTCCTGGATGATACTGAAGCCCGTGACCGTCTCACTGAAGGGTGTTACCTCAGTGAGGATCCTGAAGACGTGACCGGTAGTATCGAGCATGCTTTACGCGCGGTATTGGCAGCTAACGAGGCCGGCCGCAAACTCAAGAAAAGTAAACGCTCACAACCTTATGGCGTTGACTACGAGACATGGATTCAACAGTTGACCGCTGAAAATGTTATTGACAAGGCAGAAGCGGCCTTGTTAGTCGCATCCAGTGAAGCGACTCGCCGGGTCATCATGGTTGATGATTTTCCGAATGAAATGCTGCAAAGCGCAGGTGGCGATAAGAGTAAGGCAGCAGCGGCCTCTGCTGAATACTAAAGCTCAGTTCGAAAAGCTGTTTGATTAATTAAACTGTATGGTTGTGTGCTCTTAAAGATTGAGAGCACAAAAACCAAAAAGGGCCGCATAGCGGCCCTTTTTAATTTTCGAGGTGCTTGTGGCTTACTTGGCTTTAAGCATCCCTTTTTTCAGGTTAGATTGAACCGGCCTTTCCGATAACCAGATACCGAACAGGGCCTGCTTGAATTCCAGCCCTTCGATCAAGCCAAGCTCTTCACCATTGCGATACATGCGGGTGCCGACACGAGCCTCGTAAGCGAAGGTGTAGCTGTCTCCAAATTTAATCTTTGCGTCCATCATGCCGATCATTTGATCGATCTGCGGTTGAATTGGCTGTGTTTTACCTCCGGTTGATTTACTGAACCCTTCTTTTAATGCGCTGAGCATTTTAGGGCGAGTCAGTAGATCCGAAATGATGTTGAGCCGAATTGCCATGGATTGCTCTGCACCGACGATACCGACTGCATCCGAACTGGGTGCAGCAAGATAAAGGCTACCAACATAAAGCTTGATAAAAAGCCTCTTGCGTAGGCCCGCACCGTTGAGTATGAGCGACTCATCGCCAACGACGATTGTGTCTTCAAGCTCCACACCTGACACTTTCCGTGCTTGTGCCGACCCTGACACAAGCGCTAATGCGACAAACGTTGCGGTGATCAGTGACGTGATACTGAGTCGGTCTAGAGTTGAAGCGGCCATTACGGCACTGCCTGAATGACGGACGTATCCGTAACAGGTAGCTGCGTACCCATTGTCGCTGCAAAGGTTGCTGTTTGTGTTTGCATTTCAACGGTTGCAGCAAGACTCGCAGCCGGGCTGATTATTGAGCCATGATCACCCGCAGAGAAGCGAACAAGTGCACCACCTGCAGCGCTGGCGTCAATCGCCGTTAAGCCGAGTACTGCCGCCAAAGGCTCTGTACCTGACAACGGAGCTGTTGCAACAGAGTTGGGAATGACGGCATCACCGATGACCTCAATAAGATGAATGGCCGTGCCATTTGCAGCGAGGGCAGGTGCGTGGTTGATCGGATCACCGGAATCCACCAGCGTCTGTGCGGCTGCAAGAAATTGATTGAATTCTGGCGAACCCTCAGCAATGCCAGCTCCAGCGAGCCCATCTGCTATGACTGGCCCGAACGAATCGGAATTGGCAAGTAGTTGCGCGATGCCACTACCTGGCATTGCGAGTGTACCTGCTGTAAACGACGTATCGTAAGAGAGCAATACGGTACCGACGATTCCACCAAGTGAATGACCAACAAAGCTTTTGTTGGATACATCCAGTGCAACACCTGTCGCGCCTCCAAGACTGTCGCTCAAAACCATAAGATCAGCTACGGCCTGACGCAGATTGTCACGCGAGTTGGCGAGATTTGCCAGGTTATAAAAATGGGCACCTGAAGGATCTTCAACACCATCTCCGCCCGCTGCGTTTGTGTCATTGTTGAGCACATCTATGCCGAAGGTACGCTCACGTTCTGGGGCAGGGGTATTGTCGGCATGCAGTGGAATGCTTGCATCGGTCAAGCCGTGCACCGGCATATCAATAGCTACCAAGACCCGTCCCGCATTTGCCATAGCATCCGCCAGTGGCAGCATCTGGGTGCGATTTCCGGTAATGCCATGCTGAAAGATCGTTACTGGCCAGCCACCCGGAGGTGCGGTTCCACCAACCGCTGACGTTGCGTTAGGAACCGTCATAAGTACTGGGATGGTTTCGGTGCCAGTAGCAATAGGTGCAAAAACAGGCGCGCCACCTGGACCGATGGCCCCCGGAACATTGCCGTCAGCGTTTGACCAGAAGCTATTCAGAGCAACCACTGCGCTGTTTTCTTCGCTGACAGCCGTCTGATAGTAAGGTACTTGTAGAAAACCGATATAGACATCAGCGCTTCCAGATAAGCCTGGTAACGCCTCTGCGGTGGTTAATCCAGACGGGCCAACAACCAGCGGCTGAGCGGTGCTTTGATCATCTACAGCTTGCAATACCTCACGGATCGATTGCGTTCTAAAAACCCAGCTTAATGCGATATTGCTTGATTCAATGCTTTGTGAAGCCGCCGCCGCCAGGTGAGTTTGCGTCAGCTGACGAAGTGGTTCAAGAGCAGCTTGGGGCGATGTTTGAGAAATCGGGTTTTGTCCGCGCGTTAGCCGATAAGCAATGGACCCTTCAAGTGGTTCTCCGTTAGCGCCTATGACGCCGTTGGTCAGGATCACCAGAAAATTGGTTGACGGTGGGAGAGGCTGTATAGGTAGCAGTACCAATTGATCACCAACCTGAGTCGGTAGTAATTGTTGTGCAGTCAATTCACCATTGACACTGGCCACTGCACCTGTTGCCGGATCGACAACCACATCGAACACACGAATGGTGTCACCAACAATCAGTGTGCTGGGATCAAGTGGTGCCGCAATTGTTGTCGAAATGGGTGCAACAGTTGAGTAACCATCAAGCTGATTGATAGCAACTTGAGGATTGCTTAGATCGGTTGGATCAGCTACTGGAATATTCAGGGTTCCGTCTGTTGAGCCCTGGAAGAACAAGCTATTTGGAAACGGCAGTACCGGTGCAGTTGGGTCAGGATTAAATGCTGCTTGCGGTGCCGCTGCTGCAAATGTTTCCTCGATGACTTGTTGCTCGGCGGTTTCGAAGTTGTGGTTTGAATCACTACTGCACGCCTGCAAAGCAAAAGCCAGGGGCGCTATAAGAAATAGGGTTCTGATTTGCATGTTGGGCTCCATTATTTGAATTCCCAGTTAAATTGTGCACTGACGATATCGACGCTGGAATCGTAGAAACCACGAACGAAGGTTCCGCCTGGGCTTTCCAGATTGGCGTTGTCAATCGGTGTCTCATCCAGAAACAAACGGGTGTAGCCGACGTCAAATGATGCGTTTTTAGTGAATTGGTATCCAGCGCCGATCGAGAACCAGGTACGGTCATTGCCCGGTATACGAGCAGTTCGACGCGCTGGGCTGGGAATAGCCTCTTCATCGAAGGCAAGGCCTCCGCGCAGTGTTAACTTATCGCTATAGTGAAAGTTACCACCGACAGAAATACGGAATACATCTTCCCATTCCTGTAGTGCGACTGTTGTATCTGGGAATGAGCCAGCGGGGTAGTTCACACGTAATTCCTGAAATGTACTCCAGCCTGTCCAGGTGACATCAGCGAGTAGCTGCAAACTATCGTTTAAGTAGTGTGCACCCGAGACACTGATAGTCGCTGGTAAATCAATTTCCGCCGTGCCACTGGTATCGAGAAAAGCGATATCAGTTAGGGCTACGCCGTCGTTGCGCAAAATCCCCTCTAGTGTTGGGTTGAGATCAAAATCAGCGTCTCCATCGAGTTCGTGTGAGACTTCACTACGATAGGAGATACCAATCTTGGTCTTGTCTGACGGCACATACAGCAGCCCGAAGTTGAAACCAAACCCGTCTGAATCGCCGGATATATCTGCGATGCCGTCATTTTCCTGAACGCCTGGTAGGAGGCCTGGGTTGGTGCACAAGCTGGGTTCGGTTTCAGCATAAAAACCAAAACATATGGTACCTGAATCAAGGGCACTGCTTAGCTCTGCAGTGAGACGCTGAAAACTGACACCGGCACCAATTCTTATCGTGTCACTAACGCGATAGGAAACTGCAGGGTTAATGTCGATAACACCGATTCCG
The DNA here is from genome assembly GCA_964594905.1 of uncultured Granulosicoccaceae bacterium. GTDB lineage: Bacteria > Pseudomonadota > Gammaproteobacteria > Granulosicoccales > Granulosicoccaceae > Granulosicoccus. The sequence continues at coordinate 13,263 of CAZQOI010000019.1, read as the reverse complement.
CTCTCGAGAGTTGTGTATCGCCCAACCCAATCATCTTCGTATTCGGTTGAACTGCCGTATGGCACACCGATACCCAGGCCGTAAGACCATTTGTCGTTTATTGGTGCAACGTAATAAAAATTTGGCAGTACTGTTACCGTGCCAGGGCTAGCGGTGTCTGGTCCACTGACTGGACCCCCGCCTACGTCCAGATTAAGTGCAGTGCCTTGGTTTGTGAAATTTGTGTCGGAACTAATAACGTGAACGGCCACAGCAACTTCTCTGTTTGGCAATTCGCTCATGCCCGCCGGGTTGAACCAGATAGTCGATGTATCGGCACTGACCGCTGAGTTTCCTGCATACGCATTACCCAGACCTGATGCGCCGTGTTCAATTAATCCAAATCCACCGGCGCTCGCTGAGCCAGCGACGCTGACCAAGCCCAAAACACCCAATAGGGTTACATGCGGTCGCAACCGCGCAAGATACAGGTTCAAAAGACTCTCCGAGTTAAAGCTTGTCGGGCACCTGCTGTGTGCCTCTACACTCATTATATGTGTTTGAGAGGGCGAACTACACTTTTTAGTAATAATCGCGACAGTCTTTTACAGGGACCTGTCATGGTGCACCGCCTGGTAACGGTCTGAAACCTCCGTGTTCGTCGCTGTTGCTCTAGGATGCGGGTGTGGGTACGAGATTGGACATGGCAAGAGGAATGGCGAAAAGATGGGAACAAACGTGGGCCAGTTAGGCTCTGAAATCGTAACGCTTTTATGCAGTTGTGCCATATGATATGGAGCAACGTGTAACTGCGGCCGATCGCCGGAACGATGATCAAGGTATCTGAAAGACAGTATGTTTGAACGTCTGTTTAACCAACCCGTCAGTGTCTGGCGAGACGCCACTTTAGTTTTTGATAGTGGTTGGCCTTTGCTCGGTCTGCCATTGGCGGCTGCCATCATATTGGCGTTGCTTTTCTTGGCAAGTCTCAGACAGTCGATCAGCGCCGCGAGGCGCGTTGTTATCCTTACATTGCAGTCGTTGGTGGTTCTGGCGGCACTCGCAATGTTGTGGCGCCCAGCTCTGGAAATATCCGTAACTGAGCAAGGTGAAAATGCCATTGCCTGGTTGCTTGATGGATCATCGAGTATGGCGATTACTGATATTGATGGTGATAGCCGTCGAGATGCAATGATCGACACCTTGGAAAGAGAAGGTTTGTTGGACGATACAACGTTCGAACATGATATTTACAGCTTTGGTAGTGCACTTAATCCAGTTGAGTCTTTGGACCTATTGAGCGAACAGGCGGTCAGTGAGCGCACTGATATCGGCTCCAGTCTCGAAACCTTACTCGATGACTTGAATGAAACTGCATTGGCAGCGATTGTTCTGGTCAGCGATGGTGCTGACAATGCTGCTGCGATGGATGCAAAGTGGTGGCAAGCGGTTAGTGTTGCCGGCATACCAGTACATACAGTTGGAGTCGGTAGCGAGGTCATGCAAAATGATCTCGAAATACGCAATGTCTCAATGCCAGCTAAAAGTCATGTAGACGCCGCTATCAAAGCGTCTGTGGTAGTTCGCCACTCGGGTACTGACACAGCACGTTTGCGCGTAACAGCGGGTCGCGAGTTGTTGGCGGCGATCGACTTGAACTTGCCCGCTGGGCAAAATGAGAGTGTCCATGACATTAAATTCAGCGCTGGTAGCGCTGGTGTCAGGCAGATTGAGTTTTCTTTGGATTCATCAATGCCTGAATCAAATACTGATAACAATCGTCTGCCTCGCATGCTTGACGTGCAGGATAGAGCCCGCCGTATTCTTTATGTAGAGGGCGAACCTCGATGGGAATTTAAATTTCTGCGCCGCGCTGTGCATGACAATGATGCCGTGCAGCTTGTCAGTTTGCTCAGAACATCACCGAACAAATTTTATCGCCAGGGCGTCGCTAATGCTGAGGAGCTCAGTGAAGGATTTCCGGATACGGAAGAAAAACTGTTTGCCTACGATGCAATCATCATCGGTAGTTTGGAAGCTGCGGAGTTATCGGCTACTCAGCAAGCGGCATTGCGTGACTTTGTCAGTGTTCGAGGCGGCACACTCTTGATGTTAGCTGGTCGCAGAGGGCTTGCTGACGGTGGTTGGGCTCGTTCGGTTACCGCCGCGGCCCTACCAGTAGAACTGTCACGAACACTCAATTCTGTAACTTACCAACGCGCACGCGCAACGGTAAAACCCACACTGACAGGCTTACGCACACCGTGGCTTCAGTTCGATGAAGATGCAGCTGTTAACCGCGATGCCTGGGCGAGCTTGCCAGAGATTGCAGATAGCCAAACGCTAGGAACACCAAAACCTGGCGCTGTTGTCTTGCTTGAGGCATCTGGCGCTGGATTGGGAAACGCGCAGCCGCTTCTTGTTTGGCAACGTTACGGCCGAGGGCATAGCGTTGTTATGGGAACATCGGGTACCTGGCGCTGGCAGATGCGGCTGGATTCGGAAGATCAGCGCCATGAAAAATTCTGGCAAGGTCTACTTAAGCAATTGGTGCAAAACACGACACCACGACTTACTCTTGCAAGCGATACCCCTGTCATTCGCGATGGCGATTCGGCGGCGTTAAATGTGATTGCTTACAACGCAGATTTTTCAACGGTTGATCAAAATTCCTTGTCGGTCGATATCACACGTCCGGATGGCAGTAAAGAGACCGTTACGCTCAATCAGCGGAGTGATCAGCGCGGTCACTTTGCTGGCAGTGTTCTCACCGATATGGATGGTCCTTATTCGGTAAGTGTTAGCTCACCCATTACAGGCGAAGCACCATCAGCCGCTCCAGTCAATCTTGAACGCTGGCTATTTCGTGAATCAGGAAATGCGGAACGTTATGGAACTGAACAAGGCAAGGATTTTCTCGAGCGCTTGGCCAGTACAACGGGAGGGCAGTATCTGACGCTGGACAGAGCAGATGAATTGCCTGAAATTTTGCTTGACGATAATGCTGCATTGAAGCGTGAATCTCGACTACCACTGTGGAATATGCCCGCGTTGTTTCTGTTGATTTTGCTTGCGAAAGGCATTGAGTGGTTGCTACGACTGCGGTGGAAGCGGTTGTGATTGCGCCTCGACTGTTATCAACGCTGATTATTTTACTGATAGCGTGCGCACCGTCATTGTTGCAAGCTCGCACTGTCGCTTTGGTTGTCAGTGGTCTTGGCGGTAACCCCGAATACGATGAAGCGTTTGCCGGTTACGGTAGTGCGATCGCTGATGGTCTTTCAAGTCTGGAAGTTGACAAGGATGCCATCATCTACCTTGATGGCAGCGCGAATCGTGAAAACTTGCTGGAAGCATTTGCCATGCAGGCAGAAAAAACTGCAGACGTATTTGTTCTGGTTCTGATCGGTCATGGCACCTATGATGCGCAGACTTGGCGTTTTAATATCAAAGGCCCAGATCTGACCACTGAGGATCTTGTGTCAAACCTTAATCTGGTAAACGCGCAACAACAATTGGTTGTTCTTGCAACCAGCGCAAGTGGTGCATTGTTGGATATCCTCAGCCAACCCAACCGTGTGGTCATTACTGCAACCAAGAGTGGAGGAGAGCTAAATGCGGTTCGATTCCCCGAGTTTCTGGCGACTGCTATCGGCACTGAGCAGGCGGATCTTGATCGTAACGAAATACTGACAGTGGCCGAAGCCTTCCGGTTTGCCGACAACAGAACTCGAGAATATTACGAAACTCAAAAATTACTGGCCTCCGAACATGCCAGGTTAAGTGGAGACAGCGCCGAATCGATCGCGCTTGCCAAGCTCGGTGCGCTGCGCGACTCACAAGACAATCCCACGGTAATAGCTTTGCTTGAACAACGACTTCAACTTGAGCAGCAATTTATCGCGATCAAGCGTCAAAAGAACAGTCTACCCACCAGTGAGTATTTTGATTCGCTTGAATCAGTATTGCTCGAACTTGCAAGGCTGCAGCAATCCATCGATGATGCAACAGGCTGGAGTGAGAACGATGGCAATAGTTAGAGTCGTGAAGTTTTCGTTGCTCCTTGTTGTGCTGCTGTTATCCACAGAGCTCAAAGCGCTAACCATAAACTACGATCAGGATCGAGATCCATCGTTGAAAGTATGCGATGAGTCCTTGTATGCCGGCGACAAGGAGGCCTCTGTCAATTGTTATCGAGCTCTGTTTGATTCATCTACTGGCCTGTTGCAAGCTGATGCTGCCGCTGCACTGGGTGATGTACAAACAGCCAATCGTTTGTATCGTGATTTGGCGAGCATTGATACGAATCCGGTCATAAAGACGCATTGGGCACGTCTTTATCTTGAGACACATCAAATCAGCGATGCAGAAGCTTTGTTTCGCGAAGCATTGTTGTATGACGAAACTTATCTGCCAGCTCAATTAGGGCTTGCTCAGGCGTTGTCCGCTGGCTTTGAGGGTCGCGCTAGAGAATTGCTTGCTAATATTACGAGCGATAACACCGATCAAGCTCATGCATTGATTTTGCGAGCCCGAATCGAACTTGAGTTGCAAAATCTCGATACCGCGCGAGACCTGCTCAACAGAGCCTTGGTGCGAGTGAACGAATTAGGTTTGCCCCCATTGGAAATCTATGCGTTGCTGGCAGGTGCTGATTTACTCGAAGATAAACCGATACAGCCTTGGGTGGACAAGGCCCTGGACATCAATCCTAGTTATGGTGATATTTACGCCATACCTGCACACTTTTATATCATCACTTATCGTTATCGGGAAGCGGTTGAGTTATATCAAGCCGCTGTCAATGTCGATCCTGATCTCGCATCGGCTCATCGGGACCTTGGTATTAACTTACTGCGCATCAACAATATATTCGGGGCCCGCTACCATCTGCAAAAGGCATTTTCTCTAGATGGGTTTGATGCTCAGACCGTCAACACGCTACGTTTACTTGATGGCATTGATAATATGCGAATCAGTGCTGTCGACGTCTATGCGCCAGATGATCCGAAAACGGCAGTCGGTCGAGTACTGATTCGCCTTGACCGGGAAGATGCCGATGCCCTGGAGCCTTATGTTGTCGATCTTGCGACGCGTGCAGTGCAAGTGTTCACCGAGCGATACGACTTCCAATTGCAGCGTCCCATGGTCGTTGAGCTTTATCACGATCATGATGATTTTGGCGTTCGAACCGTCAGTACGCCAGGTATTGGTTTACTCGGCGTGACCTTCGGTTATCTGACGGCGATGGACTCACCAAAGGCGCGTGGTAGAGGTGACTTTCATTGGGGTAGTACCTTATGGCATGAAATCGCTCATGTATTCACGCTCGAAGCGACTAATCATCGCTTGCCGCGTTGGTTCAGTGAAGGCTTGTCTGTTTATGAAGAGTGGACAACTGGACCGTTGCCTAATCGCGAGTTGCCAGTTGATACCTTGACGGCATTTTCTGAAAAACAGTTTCTGCCAATCACTGAACTTGATAGTGGTTTCGTGCGCCCTACCTATCAGGGCCAGGTACATGTCTCGTATATGCAAGCAGGATTGATTTGCGATTTTATCAGTTCGCGTTGGGGGCATGACGCCTTGGTCACGATGCTTAAAGCATTTGCTGCAGGCGAAGACACCGAATCGGCCTTGCTAAAAGCCATTGAACTCGACGCCGAATCGTTTGACACCGCGTTCGCCGAGTCCATTCAAACTCAATATGGTGAGCTTGCCGCGTCGCTTAATGGTTACCGAGTAGCGGTACAACAACTGGTGAGGGCACGTGATTTAGGTGATTGGATCAGTGTTGAAGCTTTGGCTAGAGATCTCTTGCGTCGTTATCCCGAGCGGGTTAGTGGTGGTAACGGTTATGAAGTTCTCGCACAAGCGCAACGTGCACAGGATGACGAGACTGGTGCACTGGATACCTTAATGGAGTGGCACGATCGCGGTGGGCATGACCCCGACACCTTGCAGGCACTGGCGGCTGATCTGTTTGCTGCAGATCGAGATGAAGATGCCATAGACGTTCTAGAATCATTGAATTGGGTGATGCCTTACTTTAGCGAAGAGCATAATCAGCTAGGCAACCATTATCTGGCCAATGGTAATCCGCGAAAAGCGATTCGAGAATTTGATGCGTTGTTGGCTATGCGTGAAGATGATCCGGCGGCTGCCTATCTAGGCAAAGCAAGAGCTGCGTTGTTACTTGACGATAAGTCGGTGGCGCGCAGACAAGTACTTAATGCATTGGAAAATGCCCCTTTTTATCGACCAGCGCAGAAACTGTTGCTGGAACTAACTGGAGACCCCCTTGACTGATTCTAGCCAATACAGTGCCGAGACCGCTGAGCTTGTCAGCGAATTTCGCCAGGTCACTCAGCGCATCAGATCTGAGGTTGGCAGAATTATCGTTGGCCAGGATGAAGTGGTTGAGAATCTATTGATTACGCTGCTCGTGGGTGGTCACTGCCTCGTGACTGGCATGCCGGGAACTGCAAAGACGCTGTTGGTGCGCACACTGGCGGATGCCCTTGGGTTGCAATTCGATCGCATTCAGTTCACACCGGATCTGATGCCAACTGATATTACTGGTACCGATATCATCGAAGACGATGACGGTAAAAGATCCTGGCGTTTTATCCCGGGTCCAATCTTCACCAATGTGTTGCTTGCTGATGAAATAAACAGAACTCCGCCAAAGACACAAGCGGCTTTGCTGGAAGCGATGCAAGAGTACTCAGCAACAGTGCGCGGTACTCAGCACCAGATCAATAAACCGTTTTTTGTTTTGGCAACGCAAAACCCGCTTGAACTCGAAGGTACTTATCCATTACCTGAAGCGCAGCTTGATAGATTCTTGTTCAATATCATGCTCGACTATTTACCGTTGGAAGACGAACTTACAGTCGTTGAGCGCTTTACCACGGACACCCCACCTGCGCCGGTCAAGGCGTGTACCACCGCTGAGCAAGTATTGGCTTTTCAACACCTGACACGGCAAGTTCCGGTATCTAAACAAGTTGGTCGCTATGCAGTTGAACTCGTACGCGCCACCAGACCAGAAGATATAGCTGCGACGGCGACGGTAAAGAAATATGTAAAATTTGGTGCATCAGTTCGAGCAGCGTTGTTCATTACTCTGGCAGCCAAGGCGAGAGCATTGATGGAGGGGCGCTATCACGTAACAACCGAGGACATTGACGCTCTTGCTGCACCTGTGCTTCGTCACAGGGTTATGGTCAACTATTTTGCTGAAGCCGATGGGGTCAGCATTGATGATGTGTTGCGAGACCTCGTCGACCAGCGTGTGGCGGCTTAATCTTGTCGACTAATCCCAGACGTCTGCTCAAGCCTGAGGTGCTCGCACGTCTGGGCACACTCGACCTGGTCGCGCGCACTGTGGTTGACGGAGTTGTGACTGGTTTGCACCGATCACCAAACTTTGGGTTTAGTCAGGAATTTGCTGAGTATCGTGCCTATAACGAAGGTGATGACCTACGGTTTGTCGATTGGAATGTATACGCACGAACAGATCGTGCCTATATCAAACGTTTTCGCGGTGAAACCAATACCGCTGTATTAGTTCTACTCGATGCAAGTGCATCAATGGCGTTTGGGGAACCTGCAAGCAAGCTTCAACAAGCTCGTTATCTAGCAGCAGCTTTGTGCTACATCGCAAGTCGTCAACACGATGCAATTGGATTGACGGTGTTTGATGAAACAGTACGAGAAGGGCAGCCTCCTTCATCAAAACCTGATGCTCTGATGCAAAACCTGTCCTTGCTTGAGCGCACTGAAGCAGGTCAAGGCACTGATCTGATCGCTGCGCTTGAATCTCTACACGCTGGCAACCGTCGACGTGGACTATTAATCCTGATATCAGATCTCTACGCTGACCCGGATGAGCTACTGGCAGCTTTGCAGGCCCAATCTCACAATGGTCATGACATTGCCGTATTTCATGTTTTTGACCAAGCTGAATCTACCCCTGAGCGAGGTAAGATACGTGCGCTCAAAAGTCTCGAATCAGGAAACTCGGTAGTAGTGGATCCTGAGTTTTTGGTGGGTGACTACACAGAACGATTTCAGGAGCACTGCGATGCAATTGAAAAAGCTTGTCGTAGAACTGGTGCTGACTATGTGAAGTTGATGACTCATGAGCCCCTCGATGCCGCTTTGCAAGCCTACCTGCATTTTCGTGAGAGGCGTGGTCGATGAGCCTTCTCGCACCCTGGTTTTTATTAGGTTTGGCAGCACTTGCCCTGCCTTTCATATTGCATCGCTTCAGTCACAGTGAGCCAGACGAGTTCAGTTTCCCCTCAACGCGTTTCCTGGACTCGACTCGGCCTCCAGTTTCTCGCAAGCGCAAGCTCCGTTTTCGTACACTGTTTTCTTTACGTACGTTGTTTTTGTTACTGCTTTGTTTTCTGTTTGCGGGTCCGTATTTACTTCGCCAACTGAATACCGATGATGCCAATTCTTTGCAAATAGTCGCACTTGACCAATCGCTGTCCATGCAGGCAGGTGATCGATGGTCAAACGCCGTTTCACTTGCCAGTGACGCCTTGTCGGAGCTGCCCGATGATACTCCGGTGCAGATACTGGGATTTAGTCATGACGTATCCCGTTACACATCTGAGTCTGTTCCAGCGCGTGAAGCTGTTGCCATAGTTAATTCGCTAAACCCAGGGCAAAGCTCTGCCGACTATGGTCAGATCATGCAGCAGATTGATCGGATAGCCCGCGAGTCATCGCTACCAGTTAACGTTGCTTTGTACTCAGATGGGCAGCGCAATAACTTGCCAAGCCAGTTAAATGCCTTGTTCGCACCTGCTGTCGCAACGCTTGATGTTGTTGATGTTTCTGAACCCGACGTTATTAACTACTCCGTTCGCGCCTTGGCAGCTGTTATCGATTCGGTTTTTCTTGAATTGGATCTGACGGTAAGTGCCAGTGGAGAAAATCAAACAGCAAGTGAGTCGGTTAATAGAACAATAGTTGTATCGCACCAAGGAGAGGAGCTTGAACGTCGGCAGGTGACGGTTGAGATTGGTAACAACACCTCACTGAAACTTTCCAATATCCCTTTGCCTGAGCGTTTGCCGGCGGTGATAGATATTCAGCTGGATGAGGGGGATGTGCTTGAATTGGATAACGCTGTCAAAGTCGTGGTGCAGCGAAATTCATCCTTGGATGTTGCTTTGATCACGAGTGGCGATAACGATCGAGCCGCCGATGTGTTTGTTTCCACTGCGATTGAAACAGATGGTCTCGCGAGGATTAGCAGGAGTTCGTCAACAGCGCAGTTGCCCACTGACGCACGCTATCTTATTGGTTTCCATAATCTTAGTAGTGGCGATATACCTATCGATCTGCAGAATGTTGTTGATCGTGGCGTTAGCACACTAGTTATCAATAGCGGTGACGCGGATGCGAGTGATGAAACCAGCAGAGCGCTTGGCGTTCGTGTGATTGACGAGGCGCATCCTCTGGCACTTGGAGATATAGACTGGAGTAGTGTTCGCATATTTGCGACTAACCCAATGTCAGTTTCAAGTAGCGATCAAGTACTGCTAGCTACTGAAAACAACGAACCTTTGCTAGTCGAACGACAGATCGGGAATGGAGTCATGCTGATCATCAACGACAACATGTCGTCGATTGCTAGTAATTTTCCATTGCAACCTGCGTTTGTACAGCTGATGCAGGGAATCATTCACTATTTTGACGCAAGCACGTCAATTCCCACTGAACTTGAAGTTGGTTCTCGTTTGTTTGTGCCACCGAATGTGCAAGTACAAAATAGTGACGGACAAAATCTTGTCGATATCAGTTCAGCAAACACAGGACAAGACATCACCATTGATAAAGCCGGTGTGTATACCTTGTTTGATTTACAAGGTGAACGTTTGCTGAATGTTGGTTTTGATCCACTTGAATCTGATCTTTCGCGAATCGAATTGGATGATGTCAGTGCCTGGGAACAGCGGCATGAGAGCTCACCTGATTCGAGTCAAAACGCGAGCAACTCAACGCGTCAAACACAGCTTGCGGCCACCGCAATAAATGACAGCTTGCCAATATCGCGGTATTTGCTGCCACTATTGTTGCTCGCGATTATACTGGAGTCACTGCTGGCTAATCGACGCCTACACGTCAAGCGGGATGGTTCATGAGCGAACCCGGATATGCACAGAAGCGCTTTGAGCGCTATATCAAACAAGCGAATCGTCGAGAGACATGGCGCTTGGTTCTTGTTTTTCTGGTCTGTATTTTAGGCGGACTGATCGCCGTCACCGCGCTTGGAAGCGGGCTTGGCATACATCGCGGTTTCTCAGAAGCGTTAACCGTTGGCATTAGGCTGTTGCTGTTGCTGACCGTTATTCTCGGGCTGGTGTTTTTGCTTTGGCGTCCGATTGGCAAACTGTGGGGGGATGGTGGTGCGGCTTTAATTGAATCTGCAGATGCGGCCTTTGATGGTCGTGTGCAGACATTTATCGATACTGACCGTAATCAGCCTGAACATGGCTTCCTACCGCTGCTTGCGCGTGACGGATTGTCAGTGGCCAAACGTGTACCAATATGGCGAATCGTTTCGAGCAGTGCCTTGTTATGGCCGATTGCGCTGTCAGCCGTACTGATTGCTGGTGTCATTGGCTTTTTCCAAAAAGCACCAGAAAATATGCAGAACGCAGCCTTACATATCTGGTGGGGTTGGCAAGACAAAACCCTAGTCGAGGATCGACGAATTGCGGTGTTACCTGGCGATATCGAATTGTTGTCCGGAGAGAATCTTGAATTTGAAGTTGAACTAACAGGTTTTGCTCGCGAATCTGTCTCTTTGAATGTTTTTTCAGGTGAAGACAATTCCAGTAACACCTTAATCACAAGATCACCAGATGGTCGGTTTCGTTTCACGATGTTCCGAGTCTCTGAGCCATTGCGTTATTCTGTGGACGCCGATTTCGTCGAAAGCGAAGAGTTTACGGTGTCAGTGCTGCAACCTGCGCGGTTACAACAGATCGACGCTTTGTATCAGTATCCAGAATGGACACGTTTGGAACCTTATACAGCTACCGACGCTGGCAACTTATCTGCTGTCAAAAACACTCGTGTTGAATTAAGTTTCTTGCTTGATCGTGAAATGCAAGATGGCGCGTTACGTGTCGGTGATTCGATTGTCCCTTTAGTCAAAGAAGGCACCCAATATACCGCGAGCCTGTTATTGACAAATGACAGTCAGTACCAACTAATCGATCGCATGCTCGATCGTGAAGTTCCGATCAGTGCCGAGTACACGATCGCGATTCGTGGCGACGAAGCACCAGAGGTTCGTATTGTGTCCCCTGGTAGAGACGTTAGCGCCTCTCCGATCGAAGAACTTCAATTGACGATCGAAGCAAAAGATGATTTTGCGATTGAATCTGTTGAGCTTTTTTATTCTGTGAATGCTGGTGATTGGCAAACAGTGTTGTTATCGCCGTCTGAGCTTAATAGCTTCATATTCTCCCTCGAGACTTTAGGCACATTACCGGATGGTACGAGTGGTGACGAAGGTGTACCCATGGAACCCGGAGATCTGATCAGTTACTACGTCAAGGTGCGTGATCACGATAGTGTTGCCGAAACCGATATGTTGTTGGTTGATGTTCGCCCCTTCGATAGACGTTTCTCCGAGGGTGAATCTGGTGCTGCAGGGGGCGGTGGCGGCGCGGCCAATGAAGGCAGCGAGATATCAAGACGCCAAAAAGAAATACTGCTTGCCACGTGGAATCTGCAAAGAACGGTGGAGGCATCTGGTGGTGAAACAGCAGGGCTGGAAGACAATGCGAGTTTGTTATCGCAATTACAAACCACACTTGCTGAGCAAGCCCGCACTTTGGCTGATCGCTCTGAAGCCCGTGATCTCGTTGAACAAGGCGAGGAAATTCGCCAGTTCGTTGATTACTTGCGAGAAGCAGCCGTTGCGATGGAACCTTCCTCCACAGCTCTGGATGCGCTTGAGTTTGCCGAGGCGGTGCAACCTCAGCAGCGCGCTTTGCAGTTGCTTCAACGAGCTGAAGCTTTGTTTGCAGATATCCGAATGACGCAACAAGAAGGGCAAGGTGGTAGTGGACAGCAATCCGCGCAAGATATGGCTGAAATTTTTGAACTAGAGATGGACCTCGAACGCAGCCGTTACGAACAACCAGATCGTGGTGGTAACAACGCTGAACAGGGTCAACTGGACGAAATATATAAAAAGTTGGAAGAATTGGCACGGCGGCAGCAGGAAATTGCCGACGCTCAACGTGAGCAAGGCATCGTTGCGCCCGAAGAAAAGTGGCGACAACAACAACTGTCTCGCGAGCTTGAAGAAATGCGCCAACAGCTTGAAGAGCTGGAACGAGAGGCGCAGAACCAGGAAGGCAGTGAAGCTCGTCGGATGGAAGAGGCCGCAGCTGAACTGCGTGAGCGCATAGAAGCAGCGCAACAGGCGTTGAATGAATCGCAAGACAGTCAGTCGCAAGCGGGAGAATCTCAGTCTGGTGAATCTGCTGCTGATCAACAGACTGCAGAGGCAAGCGATTCGAATAATGAATCCGGTGCAGCTGAAAATGCGAGTCAGCAACTTCAGGAAGCTTTGCGTCTTTTGAATGAAGCACGTTCAGAAGAATTGACGGCGGGACTTGATAGCGCCCTTACAGAGGCAGATCAGCTACTGCGGGATCAACGTTCTGTCGAAGAGGAATTGCGTAGCGCTGTCGAAAAAATGGTTCGTGATCGTCAGGCTGGTAATTTTTCCCGCGGATTGTCTGATGAGGATACTGCGCGATTGTCCGAAGAAAAACGTCAACTGCAGGAAAATCTAGAAACGCTGCGCGATGAAGTTGAAAATCTGAATGATCGTTTTGGGGAGCAAGCGAGGAACACCGGCGAGGCATTGGAGGAAGCACTTGAGCGGCTTGATGAAAGTCGTGTTGACGAAATGCTCGGTATAGCCAGTGATGCAATCGATAACGGATCGCTAGCTACAGTGTTGCCTGGCGAGAGCCTGGTAACAAATTCTTTGCGTGAGTGGCGAGATCGTCTTGGCGAAGCTCGTGATTCTGCCTCCAGTGAGTCTTTGCAACCGCAGCAAAGTGAAGGACTACAGATAGCTGATGCGCTTGAGCAGTTGCAGGACCTGCGGGAGCAGCTTGGTGGTCAACAAGGTCAGGAAGGACAACAAAGTCAACAAGGCCAGGAAGGACAACAAGGTCAGGACGGACAACAAGGTCAGGACGGACAACAAGGTCAGGACGGACAACAAGG
>CAZQOI010000018.1:44404-47255 GCA_964594905.1 uncultured Granulosicoccaceae bacterium | reverse complement strand
CCAACGTTCATTTATATGCAAGGTCCATTGCGATGAATCCATTTGCTCGATAGGCTCGAGAATTTTCTCGACGATCATGCCATCAGCTTCAAGCTTGGCAATCGCGTTGTCAACGGCCGTTTTTACGTCTTCCGTTGCACAGTAACAGTTAACACAGGCTCCTCCACTTGCCATTGGCACACTGGTATTTTTCGTGGGCGTCACATGCACAGGTAGTAAAAAAACTTTGCTCATATAATCAGTCCCTGACTATCAGCTTTTCACGCAACCATTAACTCTAATTATGGTTGGCGTTAGGAAAAAATAACTGCTGACCATCTATCTGATAAGAAGCAATAGCCAGTTGCCCTTGCTCAGAAAGCAGCCAATCTATAAATTGTTGACCGAGCTCAGCTTTAACATTGGCATGTTTTTGTGGATTGACAAGAGTGATTCCGTATTGATTGAATAGACGCTTATCACCCTCAACAACTATTTTGTATTTACCTTTATTCCCAAACGCAATCCAGGTTGCTCGATCAGTCATGACATAAGCACCCATTTCGATACTGGTATTAAGCGTTGCACCCATACCAGAACCTGTTTCTCGGTACCAGCTTCCCGATGCCTCAGCTGCATCAACGCCTGCTTCATCCCAAAGGCGTAACTCGGTTTTATGCGTACCACTATCATCACCACGCGAAACAAAGATGGAGCGTTGTGATGCAATCTTGGTAAGTGCAGAAACCACATCTGTCAAACCTGACACGTCAGCTGGATCGGCAGGCGGGCCGACAATAACAAAGTCGTTGTACATCACATCAGCTCTAACTACCCCATCGCCATTGGCAACAAACGCCTCTTCTGCTGACTGAGCATGTACTAGCAGTACATCGCCATCACCGTTACTTGCATTCTTGATAGCCTGTCCAGTACCCACCGCGACAACTCTTACTTCAATACCACTGCCGTGTTGAAATTGCGGAAGGATATGATCGAACAATCCTGAATTTTGCGTGGATGTTGTGGACTGCACTATGATGAAATCATCAGCAGCCCGAGCAAGTCCAGACAGACTGGTTAGCAAAAACAGTGTTGCTGTAAGTTGGGTTAAAATTCTCGATTTCATAGCTTATTAAACCATACCGGCGAGCGGCATCAGCAACCTTCTGTGGATCACTGTCTCCTTGGTCAGATCTCTCACGGAAATACCTGTCCATCAAAGAGTTTACGGGCGGTTCGCACGGTACCCGCTGCCTTCACTTGATTGTCTGTGTCTCGACTGATCAATATTTGCAAGACACCGCTTGGGTGTTCAATGTCAAACAAATCTTGTTCTGGAATAACGGCAAGGCTCGAGGCAACGCTATTCGGGATAAGACAGGCGGTAGCTACAGTAACCGCCGCCATCACTCCGATGGTGGCATGCACACGATGCGGAATAAGACTGCGTGTGGAGATAACGCCACCATCGAATGGACGAGATACCATGGTCATCTTTGGCACTGACAGCTCCGTCACGTCACCTAAATTCATCATTGGTCCCGCTTGCAGGCGTAGTTTTTCCAGGCGCTCCTTAAGCTCGATATTCGCGTCGATATCTTCCCGTGATTCGGTGCCCGCAATGCCGACATCAGCCGCTTCAAGAATGACACAGGGCATGCCATTGTCGATCATCGTCACATTGACACCATCGATGGTATCGACCGCGTTTCCTGTGGGGAGCAAACTCCCAGACATCGAACCCGCACTCCCTTGAAATAACAATGGAATAGGAGCATGTTGACCGGGTACGCCAGCGATCTCTGCATCGCCTTCGTAAACCACACGCCGTCCCGGCGTGCATACACGAGCTTCGGTTAGTTCCGAAGAATTCAGCGTATGAATACGCACTACGGTTTCGTCTTCATCACAAGGCAGCAGGTCTCGCTCAAGTGCAAATGGTGCAACACCAGCGAGTATGTTGCCACAACCCTGGGCATCGGTGACAACCGCCTTGTCGACAAAGACTTGTAAAAACAAATAGTCGAGATCAGCGTCATCGCGCGTGGATGGACTGACAATAGCGACTTTGGAAGTAAGCGGATCGGCACCACCAATACCATCTATTTGCCGTGGATCGGGGGATCCCATAATTGACAACAGCTGCTTATCACGCTGCGCTGTATCGGCGGGTAAATCGCTGGCCAGAAAATACGCACCTTTTGATGCCCCCCCGCGCATCCACATGCAGCGAATGCCATCAGACATACTTCAAGCCCATCTCTTTAAGGCGCTCGCGCATATTGTAGATATCCAGACCAAGCTCGCCACCCTCAAGGCGCTGACGCTTATCTTCCTCTGCGGCTAATCGTTTTTCAGCGTTGGCAAGAACCTCAGCCGCGTTCTCCCTCTGCACAACACAAACCCCATCATCATCGGCAATGATAATATCGCCCGCGTTAACGGCAGCACCTGCGCAGACAATCGGCACGTTTACCGAGCCAAGAGTCTCCTTGACTGTACCTTGAGCGGACACAGCTTTCGACCAAACCGGAAATCCCATCTTTTCCAGATCGACGATATCTCTGCAGCCTGCATCAATAACCAGACCCACACAGCCGTGGGCAATGGCAGACGTTGCGAGGAGATCACCGAAATATCCTTGATCCGATGGCGACGTTGGGGCGAGCACCAAAAAGTCTCCGGGCTGCAACTGCTCTATAGCGACATGCAACATCCAATTGTCAGCAGGTGCAGCTGAGATAGTGACTGCCGATCCAGCGATCCTGGCGCCTCGCCAAATCGGGCACAAGTAAGAATGAAGCATGCCAGTTCGTCCCTGCGACTCATGCACTGTAGCCACACCAGCTTCACCTAGACGCTTGATAAG
>CAZQOI010000018.1:16645-44304 GCA_964594905.1 uncultured Granulosicoccaceae bacterium | reverse complement strand
CCGAGGTGATCACGACAGTACAACACCTGGCAGGCGAAGGCTTCGTTCAATTCCCATAAATCAATATCACTAAGCTTGAGCCCTACAGCCTTCAACAATTTTGGGATTGCGTAAACAGGACCGATGCCCATTTCCTCAGGTGCATTTCCTGCGACCGCCATTCCACGATAAGTACCAAGTGCTTCAAGACCACGTTGCTCAGCAAGTTTTGCCTCCATCAGCACACACGCAGACGCTCCATCCGAGAGCTGACTGGCGTTACCTGCCGTGATGACGCCACCTTCCAGAACAGGTTTTAAACTGCTAAGAATATCTGCTGTGGTGCCGGGACGATTACCTTCATCTTTGCTTAAGGTAACAGCCTCGGTGCTCTCCTCACCTGTCTCTTTGTTGCGAACAATTTTCACGGCATCAATGGCAACAATTTCGTCATCAAATTTCCCCGCATCCTGGGCTTGCGCGGTACGTGCCTGAGATTCTGCTGCGTATTCGTCTTGCGCATCACGGCTGATCGAATAAGTACTTGCAACATGTTCAGCCGTTTTCAACATTGGCATGTAGGCGTGTTCTGCGTGGGCGATTACGTTCGGGTCCATTTCGTCGCCAACCCATTTCATGTAATCGTTTTGCAATGCGGAGATATTGTCTTGTCCACCCGCAACCGCAATGGATTGACCATCAACAATAATCTGCTTGGCAGCCGTAGCAATAGCCATCAGCCCCGAGGAGCATTGTCGATCAATGGTCTGTGCAGCGACGGTATTCGGCAAACCTGCAGCCAGTGACGCAAGTCGCGCTACATTCATCCCAGCTGTGCCGCCTGTCAGCACTGTCCCGACGACAACATCATCTATTTCAGCGGGATCAACACCTGATCGACTGACAGCATGTGAGATCGCATGTGCCATCATGGTTGGAGATTTGATGTTGTTAAGCGACCCACGAAAGGCTTGACCAATCGGCGTCCGAGCGGTCGATACTATGACGGCATCTTTCATGGCAATTCCCTCAAGCTAAAGCGCATTATTAGTCGACCATTTCAGTAGTGGGTAACACCCAGTCTTTGCGAATAAAATGGCAAGTGTAACCAGTGGGGTAGTTTTTCAGATAATCCTGATGTTCTGGCTCAGCCACCCAGAAGTCGCCCGCCGCTTTAAGTTCAGTAGTAACGATACCAGGCCAGAGACCGGATACATTGACGTCCTCGATGGTTTGTTGTGCAGTTTGCTTTTGCGCTTCGTCCACGTAATAGATACCAGAGCGATAAGACAGACCCACATCATTACCCTGTCTGTCTTTGGTACTGGGATCGTGTATTTGAAAAAAGAACTCCAGAATTCTGCGATAACTCAAGACAGCAGGGTCGAAGATAATTTCTATACCTTCTGCGTGCGTGCCATGATTTCGATACGTTGCGTTCGGTATATCTCCACCGGTGTAACCAACGCGTGTGCTTACTACACCCGGTAGTTTTCTGATCAGATCCTGCATACCCCAGAAACATCCACCTGCCAACACAGCTCGTTCAGTCATTAGCTAACCACCTCCACTTGATCAATATAGGCACCATAACCCTCTGCATCCATATGATCACGATGCACAAACCGCAGGCTGGCAGAATTTATACAATAACGTAGCCCGCCCCGATCCGCCGGACCATCCGGAAACACATGACCAAGGTGACTGTCACCATGTGCAGAGCGCACCTCGGTACGCGTCATGCCGAGAGTACGATCAACTATCTCAGTGACATTGGCGGGTACAATAGGCGTTGTAAAACTTGGCCACCCACAGCCTGAATCAAACTTACTGCTCGATGCAAACAAGGGCTCACCTGAGACAATATCTACATATATACCTGGCTCACGATGCTTATCGTACTTACCTGTAAAAGGGCGTTCTGTACCGCTTTCTTGTGTTACGCGATATTGCTCAGGTGACAGAGCTGCAATCGCTTCTTTGGTTTTCGAGTAGCTCATTTCTCTTTTCCTGTGAAGGCTCGTTAGGCAACCAGCGTTTCGATAAAAGGTCTGACCGCACTGACCCCGCCTTGTTCCAGAACGCGAATCGTCTCAGAGCCAACCACTGCAATATCAGCTTTTCCTCTCAGAAAATCCACATCTTCAGAAGACTTGACGCCGAACCCAACTGCCAACGGTAAATCAGTGTTGGCCTTGCAGCGAGCGAGATAATCAGCAAGATCGTCAGAGAAGGCAGTGTCTTTACCCGTCACGCCTTTGCGCGCAACGCTATAGATAAAACCTGCACTGTTATCGTTAAGAATTCGCATGCGAGGATCTGGCGTGTTCGGCGTAAAGATATGCACCGGAGCAAGCTTGGCCTCATCCATCGCATCCAGATACTCCTGACCTTCTGCAGGTGGCAAATCAGGAACAATGCAGCCTTGTATATTGATTGACTCACAACGCTTAACAAACTCAGACACGCCCTGACAAAACAGAATGTTGTAGTACGTCATGAACAAAAACGGGATATCAAATTCTCGTGT
This sequence comes from uncultured Granulosicoccaceae bacterium, assembly GCA_964594905.1. Classification (GTDB taxonomy): domain Bacteria; phylum Pseudomonadota; class Gammaproteobacteria; order Granulosicoccales; family Granulosicoccaceae; genus Granulosicoccus. The sequence goes on along the minus strand of CAZQOI010000018.1, from coordinate 41,795 downwards.
CATACGCTCGGCCATCTCGAAGCTTTGATCGACAGTGGTACCTGCTTTCAATGCTTCAGAGTTCGCCTTGAGAATCACCGGCCCATCAGCCATCGGTTCTGAAAACGGAATCTGCAATTCCATCAGATCCACACCTGCCTTGACCATGTCTTCAACGACGCGTAACGAATCATCGAAACTTGGATAACCCAAAACGATGTGGGTCATCAGCAAGATATCTTTTTTCTCGCGCGCCGCACGAATGGATTTTTCCAACGTTGTTTCGTACTTAGCCATTGCTCATCTCCCGGCGGTAGGCGTCAGCCTTATCGATAATAAATTCACGCCACTTCGGATCATCCACGGCATCAGCGACCGTGAATATATCCTTGTCAGCCCGACCCGACATATTGATCAGAATATTGTCATCGGTGGATAGCATGGATGCTTCCTTATACGCTTGCGAAAACGCATGCGATGATTCGAGCGCTGGTATCAAACCTTCTTGACGAACCGTCTTCTGCATCGCAGCGACAACATCATCATCGCTCGCAGCTTCAAAGCGCACACGTTTTGATTCGTGAAGATGGCTCAGGATGGGTGATACTCCGACATAGTCAAGGCCAGCAGAGACGCTGTGGGTATCTTGCATCTGCCCATCTCGATCCTGCAGAAAATAGGTTTTATATCCCTGTGCAACACCAATGGTTGCATCGTCATACGCAAGCCGAGCAGCGTGTTCGCCAGTGCCCTTACCACGACCACCCGCTTCGACCCCAACCAGCTCGACTTCTTCATCGTCAAAGAAACCGCTAAAAATACCCATCGCATTCGATCCACCACCCACACAGGCATACACACGTGAAGGCAAACTACCGGTTATATCGAGCATCTGTTCGCGAGATTCCGTGCCGATTACAGACTGAAACCAACTCACCATCTCTGGAAACGGGTATGGACCACATGCGGTGCCAAGTACATAGTGAGTGTTATCCATATTGGTGACCCAGTCGCGAAATGCTTCATTAATCGCATCTTTTAAGGTCTGACTCCCTTCGGTCACCGCCACGACAGTTGCGCCCATCTGCTCCATCCAGAATACGTTTGGGCGTTGTCGAGCAACATCATGTGCTCCCATATAGATAGTACAATCAAAACCGAACTTAGCAGCCATGGTGGCCGTGGCCACACCATGTTGGCCCGCCCCGGTCTCGGCAATGACACGTTTCTTACCCATGCGTTTGGTCAAGAGACCTTGACCCATTACATTATTAGCCTTATGCGCACCGGTGTGGTTAAGGTCCTCCCGTTTGACATAAATACTGGCACCACCAAGATCCGCTGAAATATTGTCAAGCCGAGTAATAGGCGTCGCTCGGCACGAATAGCTCGACATCAAAGCCAGGTATTCATCCCAGAAGGATTGATCCTCACGCGCTTCGAGATAAGCGGTTTCAAGCTCATCAAATGTTGGGACCAATATTTCTGGAATAAAAGCGCCACCAAACTGGCTGTAGTAACCCAGGTTTCTCATAACTATGTCTGCTCAGAATGTCGCACAATCAATCAGTCCAATGACCGATATCAGTTTGTGCGGGGTATAAGGTTTGTGAAAATTCAAAATGATCTGTTCGACAAATGATGTCCGCGTGCAAAGCGCTATGGTGTTCGCCAAAATGTAATTCACGATGAACGTGCAGGAGTGGCGCACCTTTCTTTACATTCAATTGTTTGGCGATGGTTGTATCTGCAGTGATCACGAAGAAGGTTTGGCTAGCCGAGGTCGGCTCAAGGAAAAAAACATCCCTCACTAATGCCGACAATGACTGGTTGTTGATGTTCTGTTTTTCCAAGCCTGCAAACATTGTTGCATCAAAACACAGAGTTTCAAACATCACTGGTATTCCTTCAACGCACGCCCTTCGTTCTATACGTAAGCATTCGGTTGATTCGGATCCAGTGGCATTCGCCATCTTTTTACGAACCGGACCGCTGACCACCTCAAGCGTGGCAGCTTCAGTTTTATGTAAAGCCGCACTGGTGCCAGCGAGTGAGAAAAGATCTATCGATTTTGTTGGTGGCAAGACGTAGGTTCCCGAACCTCGACGCCGCTCAAGCCGCCCTTGGCGGACCAATAAGTCTGTCGCTTGACGTACCGTGGGCCGCCCGATCGATAAACGGTCAGCGAAATCGGTTTCGGACGGTATCTTGTCTTCAATAGCGTAGTTCCCCGCATCAATATCCGAGCGAATCTGGTCGGCAAGCTGCCGATACAGTGGAACGGGTGAATTGGCATTCAGGGTCATCGTGGGCTAAACCCAGCAAAACTTAGGGATCGGATTCGAATATTACCGATAAATCAGATAAGTTGTCAATACAACTTGTTAAATTATCGGCAGCACCACTCCTGAAAATCAGTCAATCCAAAAAAACTGTCATCGACCTCAAAACGACAGAGGGACCGTGTCACGAAATTGGAAAACGATCAGTATCTGACCAGCCGCACTCTCCCGCTTACTGCTTTAGGGCAAGACGCGGTACAGCATTGATTTGTTTGCATGTTCTCGAACGGCCTACGTAGTTTCACGTAGCGGCTCTTCGTAATTGACAGACAAAAATACCCACTACTCCGAATATTAATTCTGCAAGCCATGCTGTTCAATTATTGGGCAGGTCACGTAGCCCGTGACAACACTTGGAAGTTGTATTCAATCTAGAGGTAATACATGTTTAAGCATTTAAGAAATTTTGTGTGCATCGCAGCCTTAGCCTGCACGTCGTACGCACACTCCGCAGAAATCGATTTGAAATTAGCGCATTCCTGGCCCAAAGGTTTTCCAATCTTCGGCACCACCGTTGATGAATACGCTTCGCTTGTTGAAGAAATTTCTGATGGACGTATCAGCATCAAGGTTGATAGCCGCAATAAACATAAATCCGCATTTGGCATCTTTGATTTTGAGAAATCAGGTCAGTACGACATCTGGAACAAGTCATTCTCGACATGCTCGCCAAGGGAGCGTCCAACAAAGATTCTGCAAGAGCCCTCGGCATCAGCACGCGCACCGTAGAAACTCATCGGCGTAATATAAAGCGAAAGTCGGGCTTGTGTTCCACACCTGCTTTAATTCGGTTTGCAATCGACTTGGGCCTCGGAAAAAGTAACTAAATTGCAAAGTCCATATCAGTGATATCGGACAATCCACTTGCCTTGATTGGTTGCGAGATGTGTGAAAAAGCTCGCTCGAACTGATAGCCTAACTAAAAGTTCAAAAATATTTGTCACAACATTAAAAACGACGCATCTATAAGATCAGCGAGATTATATTTCGTCGATCCTATTGAGAACTAGACTCAATCTGTGTCACGATCCAACATTTTCTGTGTCACGATCCAACATTTTCGAGGTACAGCATGGTGGACGAAGGCGACGCTTCTGTCCTGGTAGTCGATGATACTCGAACAAACCGATTGAAAATGTCATTGGCGGTTACGTCATTAGGGCATACCGTGGTCACCGCTGAGAACGGTTTGGATGCGATCGACAAGCTAAAAGAGCAAACTTTCGATTTGATCCTGCTCGATATCGAAATGCCTGGTTTGGATGGCTATGGCGTATTGACTTACCTCAACAGCCAAGCTGAATTGAGAGATCTACCCGTTATTGTTATCTCCGCCGCTGATGAAATGGACAATATCGTCCGAGCTATTGAGCTGGGCGCTCAAGATTTCCTACCAAAGGACTTCGAAAAAGTACTTTTCAAAGCGCGACTAAATGCCTGTCTCGAGAAAAAGCGATTTAGCGATCAAAGAACTCAGCATCTCGCACAAATTGAACATGAGAAACAACGAGTGGACGATCTGTTGCTGGCGACACTTCCAGTTGCAGCAATCGAGGAGTTAAAGGCAACCAATCAAGTAAAGCCAAGGCGCCACGAGAATGTTGTCGTCTTGATTGCCGACATCGTTGATTTCACAAGATTTTGTGATGCTCACAAACCTGAAGACGCTGTGTCGAGGTTACAAAAGATGGTTACGGGATTTGAAGAAATAACCAGAAAACACGGATTGGAGAAAATCAAAACCGTCGGAGATGCCTACATTGCTACGGCAGGCCTACTGAATACTATTGATGATCCAGCAACGGCCGCAACGAATTGTGCAATGGAGATGTCATCCATAACCCCTGAGTTGACTAATGGTTGGGAAGTCAGAGTTGGCATTCATATGGGGCCAGTTATCGCTGGCGTTATTGGCCATCATCAACACTTGTTTGATTTGTGGGGCGACACTGTAAACACCGCAGCACGAATCTCTGATCTCGCGAAACTCAGCTCTGTATGTGTTAGTCAATCAGTTGTCAATAAACTTCACGATGTGCAATATGATGTCGAAATGGTTGAGGTTAAAGGCAAAGGAATCATTGAGGTCTATCACCTACTCGCCTCATAGTTAAGCCATACTAATTGCTGGGTTCGAAGGACAAAAGATGGCAAATTACGACTGGCACGTGGAGCGCAGCGACCTCACAGATCTTGCACTTCTGGATAGAGCTCCAGAGAGCGATGGCATCGACCTTAATGCGGTTCGACACTATCGTCTGGGGCGTGTCCGCAGCGTAATGAAGCGTTACGCCGTAGACGCACTGATAATATCCGACCCCGTTAACATCCGATACACGACAGGAACACGCAATATGCAGGTGTTCTGTCAACGCAATGCACCATCTCGGTACCTCTTGTTAACAGCAAACCGTTCGATACTGTTTGAATTTACCGGATGCATGCATCTGGCTGATGGATTCGACACTGTAGACGAAGTTAGGCCTGCTTACACCGCAAGCTTTGTCGCTGCAGGGCCAGAAATAGCTGCGCGAGAACAAGCTTGGGCAGCTGAAATCGCTGATCTGATCCATGAGTTAGTTGGCACAGGTGCGACCGTAGGCCTGGAGAGGTTAAATGCTGGTACCTCAATCGCTCTGAATAACTGCGGCCTCAAAATCGTTGATGCACAACAGGCTATTGAAATGGCTCGTGCAATTAAATCACCTGAGGAATTGAAGTGCATACTGGCATCCCTGCGTGCCACCGAGCTTGGTGTCGGAAAACTACGCGAAGCTATTCATCCTGGAATGACAGAGAATGAACTCTGGTCGGTACTGCATAAAGCTGTTATCGAGCAAAACGGAGACTACTGCGAGACTCGTCTACTGAATGCAGGTCAAAGAACCAATCCCTGGTTTCAAGAGACCTCAAGCAATATCATTGGCAAGAATGAACTCATTGCACTGGACACCGATGTGGTTGGTTGTCATGGCTATTATTCCGATTTCTCTCGAACGTTCCACTCAGGGCCAGATAAACCCAGCGATAAGCAGAAAACCTTATACAAGGTGGCGCACGAACAAGTGCAACACAATATTCAAATCATCAAACCGGGCATGAGTTTCCGTGACTATGCCGATAAAGCATGGAATATCCCAAGCGCTTATTTCGCAAACCGATACTACCTATCTGCACATGGATGCGGTATGACGGGCGAATACCCCTATCTATACCATCATGGAGACTTTCCACACGCTGGCTACGATGGCACCATCGAACCTGGCATGACGCTTTGTGTAGAAAGCTATATTGGCGCCGAAGGTGGTACTGAAGGCGTTAAACTCGAACAACAATTACTGGTCACAAAGTCTTGTACAGAGCTGCTTTCTCAATTTCCATTCGAGAGTCATTTGTTAAATTAGCTATCCGTTAAGCGCGCTACATGCTCGTCAAGATTTGCCAGACGCGATGACAGCATTTTCATCATTCGCAATGAAGTTTGAGGGCTGTTGATAATAGTGCTGATAAACAACTCTTTCTCAAAGCCGATAACCTCACAAGAGGTTTCCGCTCGAATAGATGCGCTGCGCGGCTCACCGGTGATTGCGGCCATCTCCCCTAGCAAATCGCCGTCAACCTCGTAATTTAGATTGATCTCTCCGTTGCCTGAATGTAGAAGTACTGAGAATTTACCATCGAGAACACAAAAAACCATGTCTGAAGTATCACCTTGGCGAAAGAGATATTCACCGGGATTCAAATGGTATCGTTGACTGACAAATATCAATCGCTTCAATTCAACAGGATCAATACTCTCAAAAAGTTCAATCCCACTGATGCGGGTATATTCATCGTCAATGGACACGATACAGTCTCCGCGAATGGCAACTAGTCAAGTATTTACTACAGTAGAATTTTTTGCAGTTAGTGTTCAAGTGTTATCAACCTCCTTACGCTTGCCATCATGAAAGCGATCTACAACCACTTTCGATATTTGATAACCAATTTCGCCATTCGCCCTGAGCATTTCAATAAAAATATCTCGCCGCAAACGTAAAAGTACGAGATCACTTATCGCAAGCACAGACGCCGCACGTGGTTCTTCAGATAATAACGACATCTCCCCTATTGACTCATTAGCACCGCATATTCTCACTTGCTGTTCTGTTTCGCCATCGGATACTAATATGCTCACTTTCCCGTCAACAACAATATAAAGCGCATCACCAGCGTCTCCCTGGTTGAAAACACGCTCTCCTTTTCGCACTTCCAATGTATCGCAGTTTTCAGACAGTAACTTCAAATTTGGTGTGTCTAGAAATCGAAACAAGGGGATCTTGTTAAGTAATTTCAGTTTCTCGTTTTTTCCAACCGAGGATGCTGAGCGAATAGGTGCACTCTTCGTGTCAAATTCAGAAGTTTCACCAGAGGAATCTTTCGCAGTGGAATTTTCAACCCTTGTTATTCGCCCCGACTCAAGGAACGCAAAGCGATCAAAGCACTTTTCGAATTTAGCCTGACTACCGACCCAGAGCATACTCATATCAGGGTAAGCTTGTTTAATATTATGGAATACAGACTCTGTCTCATCTGTATCTAATGCACTTAAGCCTTCGTTAACGACAAGAATTCTTGGCCGTTTCAACAACGCACGGGCCAGAACTATTTTTTGCCGTTGAGTCACTGACAACAAACTACCACCAAGTCCAACTTGAGCGGACATACCAATCTCGAGAATTGATGAGGTTAAGTCAAGCTTTGTCAGCACGTCTACGACTAGTTTATAAATTCTCTCCTCCGCCCCCAAGCGTCCGTACACGATACGCCCAAAAATAACATTCTCGGCTATCGGTGAAAACGCATTGTATTTATCAGCAGCGAAGAATTCGATTTGATCTAAATCAGCAGAACTCAAACTTTCGCCAAATTTTTTGCGCAGCAATAGAATTTTGTTCAATATTGTTTTATCAAGATTGCCAATTCGATGGCGACCACTGATCAGTTTGTATGGCAGCGATCTAATCATTTTTCTGTCGTCAATATTCAGATCATCAATCAGCACTCCGCCTTCAATCGACGTGGTTATGCGTTTAAGGTGTACAAGATCATCCGCGTCGATAATACTGAACCGTTCGAAAAATTCATGCCCAGGAGGAAAATCTGCAAACAGCTCGATCATGGTAGATGCCGAACTGAAGGCTGCTGCGTCTAAAGATTCGGCTAAATCAAATTCAACCAGGAGCGATCTTAAAACCGGATGTTCGGTGAGACCATCTACAGAGAACATATCGCTGTTTGACGCGCCAAAAAGTATATTTTCCGCCAGAGACGCGTTCTCATTGTATTCATCTGGATCCAGAAACTGAACCAGTGATTCAAGGCCTTGACTGAACAACTCCTCTCTGAACAAAGTACGTGCCTGTACTATTCGATTCGCAAGTTCTGGGTGATCCACAGGATCAATAGTGCGAGCAAGCGCATAGCTGAGAAGATCTTCTTCGAGCTTTACTGTTCGAAGTGTGTTGGTAATACGAGGTGTTAACTGGTTTTCATCTGCAGCACCGGCACTTGTATAGTCAATCCAATCAGCGTTGTGCTCGACCTCGCTGTTTCCCGACAACCGAGCCTCCTTCTTCCAACCTTCAAACTCGATAGAATTGTCAAACTGGTAATCTCGGTTGGTTCGGTCCTGAGGACGATGCTTCAAACTCAACAATATGTTCTCTCGTATCGACGTAGAGAAAAGATAGGAATCATGAGCAACGTAGCCGACGGCTCGTCCAGTTACAGACTTGGACAATTGCGCCGCATCTGTGTTTGCTAACATCAATTTACCGCTACGTGGATCAACAAGCCGCGCGACAATTTGAGCCAGACCATTTTTGCCACTATTTCCAGTGCCAATCAGCCCAATCCACTCCCCTGTCTCTATCGATAGCGAAACATTGCTGATCTCACGAACACCGTCGTAGCGATCGAGGCTGACGTTATTCACTGCGATGGGTAAATCCGACCTACCATCCAGCCAAGTCTGTGGAAGAGCCTGTTCGCTTGACGTTGCTCTATCATCAACTGAAAACTGCTCCGTTAAAACTGTGAATTTTAACCTGGCATCAGCCTGTGCCTGATACCAGCTAAGTAACTCCTTCCACGGTGGCGACAGATCCTTGTACGCAGCGAGGGCCGCGACAAGAGCTCCGACTGACAAATCTCCTCGAATAACTAACAGCCCGCCAATAAGAAAAAACAGAAACGGCGTTAGTTGAGCAATCGCATTATTGAGAAATTTTATAAAGAACTTTTTCTTGAAGATCTGTACTCGAATATTGAACACTCGTCCGAGAAGCTTCGAGAAATGATCTTTGAAAAAGGTCTGGTTGTCGTTACTGTGTATCTCGTTGATGCCTGAAACCATCTCACCCAGATTTTCAGCAAGCTTACGCATCCGCATCGTACGTTGCTGATTCAGGAGGTTGACCTGCCTTTGCAATTTAGGAATCAACCAAGCTTGTACGGGATACAGCGCAATCGCGGCAAGCCCTAGCTTCCAGTCCTGAACAAACATGAATACCAATATTGTTATCAGTAATCCACCTTGGTAAATCGGCAAAGAAAAAGACTCACCAATAAAACCACCCAAGGGTTCAGTTTCCTGGTTAACCATCGAGACAAGTTCACCTTGGCTGGTATTTCTGAACCTCGCCAAAGGAAACTTCATGATGCGCTCGATAAGCTGCAATCGCAGCCGCCTCAGCATGCGTTCACCAAGTACGCCGCGATAAATATTGATAACCAGTTTGAAGCCACTGTTTACCAGCACTAGCAGCAGAAACAAGGAACAAAGAACTAACAAATAGGGAACTTGTTCAAATTCACCAAAGTTGAAATTGAACCCAGCGAGTTCAAAAGACAAAGCGACAGGAAAATTAACACCACTGATTGCGTCGTTAATGATGGTTTTAGGAAGATCAAGACTGAGGTAGTAAAATGGAAACGAACTTAAGCACAGTAGCGTCAATACGATTTGCTGACGCTTACTGTATTTCAGAATGTAAGCAAATAACCGACTACCCATCTAGTACAACCTTCACAACTTCGTTTTTCGCGAATACTGAGCTAAGACACCAATATTCAATTGCTAATCCAGGCCGTCCCCAAATAATACACCGTCGGACCTTTGTACAATATAGACGAAAGCCCAAGCGATGAAACCATACTGTCGACAGGTCCACAAGGTTCAATCCAGACAGTCCTGAGTACCAATAAGCATTGACCCCACTTAGCAGCCTGTTCCGAACCGGACGAACACCTTAGCGTCAGCTCTTCTCATCTAAACCCAAGTTTTTTATCAAGAAATGCTGAGAAATAGAGTCCCTTGCGCCATAATAATAATTGGAGTAACCGGCGTTCAAAAAAGAAATCAGGGAGTTTTCATGATAATCGGGTCCCCACGCGAGATCTTCGAAGGTGAAGCACGAGTCGCAATGACACCGGCATCAGTCCGGGAATTGCAGAAACTCGGACATAGCTGCCTTGTCGAGACAGGCGCAGGCGTGGCAGCCGGCTACTCAGATACGAGTTACCAGGAAGCTGGAGCCAACATCGCACCGAATGCTGAAGCGCTCTATCGCGACGCTGACTGCATTGCCAAGGTACGTCCACCCAGCAATGATGAAGCCGCTGCGCTGACCACTGGCAAGACACTTATCTCATTTTTCTATCCCGCCGAACAAGAAGAACTACTCACAAAGTTAAGTGCAAAGGGTGTCAGAACTATCTCCATGGACATGGTGCCAAGAATCAGCCGGGCACAAAAAATGGACGCGCTGTCGTCGATGGCGAACATAGCGGGCTATCGTTCAGTCATCGAGGCAGGCAATAATTTCGGTCGGTTTTTTACCGGACAGATAACCGCAGCCGGTAAGGTTCAACCTGCCAAGGTTCTGGTCATCGGCGCTGGCGTCGCGGGCCTGGCCGCGATCGGTGCCGCACAGTCCCTTGGCGCTATCGTTCGTGCATTCGATGTCAGACCCGAGGTCGCTGAACAAATCGAATCCATGGGTGCTGAGTTTTTATTTCTCGATTTCGAAGATCAGAGCGATGGTGCTGAATCTGGTGGTTACGCTGCTCCATCCAGCCCGGAATTTCGTGAAAAGCAACTTGCCCTCTTTCGCGAGCAAGCCCCAGACGTCGATATCGTCATAACAACTGCATTGATACCCGGCAGGCCAGCACCAAAGTTATGGCTTGACGATATGGTTGCGGCAATGAAAACCGGGTCAGTTGTGGTTGATTTGGCAGCTGAACGCGGAGGCAACTGTGACGCTACAGTGGCGGATAAAAAAATAGTGACCGACAACGGTGTCACCGTGATCGGTTATACCGATTTCCCAAGCAGAATGGCAACGCAATCGTCTGATTTGTATGCCAACAATATTCGTCACATGCTGAGTGATCTGACTCCAGAAAAAGACGGGGTCGTCGTGCACGACATGGAAGACGACGTTATCCGTGGCGCAACTGTCACCTTCGACGGCGATGTCACGTATCCTCCACCACCGCCCAAGGTTCAGGCAATTGCAAAGCAACAAGCAAAGGCGCCTGAAAAGACTGCTGAAGAAATTGCCAATGAAGAAGCCGCCGCTGCACGGGCTGCCGGTCGCCAACAGATAATACTCCTCGGTGTTGGTGCTTTATTGATGCTACTGATCGGTAAATACGCACCAGCGAGCTTTATGCAACACTTTATTGTGTTTGTTCTCGCCGTGTTTGTCGGGTTTCAAGTTATCTGGAATGTCTCTCACGCATTGCACACGCCATTGATGGCAGTGACAAACGCGATATCAGGCATCATCATTCTAGGTGCGCTACTGCAAATCAGCAGTCCTGGTTTTATCGTAACAACCCTGGCAGCCATATCAGTCTTGATCGCCACTATCAACATTGTCGGCGGTTTTCTTGTGACGCGCAGAATGCTGCAGATGTTTCAAAAATCATAAAGGTATAACGCAATGCTGACTTCAGAACTACAAACAGCTGCGTATATCGCATCGACTGTCTTATTCATACTCTCTCTGGGTGGTCTATCCAACCAGGAGAAAGCCAAGCGCGCCGTTTGGTTCGGTATTGTTGGTATGGCTATCGCCGTATTTGCCACCGTCTTTGGACCTGGCGTAAAGCTCGGACCACTGCTCATCATCATGTTGGTGATTGGTGCCGTAATCGGTACCGTTGTAGCCAGGCGTGTCGAAATGACCGGCATGCCAGAACTTGTCGCAGCACTGCACTCATTTGTTGGTTTGGCGGCAGTGTTTATTGGTGTCAATTCCGATATCAACCCGCCAGATTTAGCCAGCAACGCAGAACGCATCATTCACGAGGTAGAAGTTTTTCTCGGTGTGTTTATTGGTGCTATTACCTTCACGGGTTCGATAGTTGCCTACGGGAAGTTGTCCGGCAAGCTCGATGGTAAAGCCATGATTCTGCCCGGACGACATCTTCTGAACATCGCGCTTTTAGGTATCTCAGTAGCACTGATGCTGATGTACATGAATCACGCAGGTAGCTGGACCTTATACGTGATGATTATCCTGGCGTTTTTACTGGGTGCTCATCTGGTTCTCGCTATCGGTGGCGCTGATATGCCTGTCGTTGTGTCGATGCTCAATTCCTATTCAGGTTGGGCAGCGGCGGCTACTGGCTTCCTCCTTGGCAACGATCTTCTTATCGTCACTGGTGCGCTGGTGGGTTCATCGGGAGCGATATTGTCCTACATCATGTGCAAGGCAATGAACCGTAAGTTTCTCGCGGTCATTCTTGGCGGCTTTGGCGGAGCCTCCGGCGAGGCAATGGAGATCGAAGGTGAACAGATTGCGATCGACGCCGATGGCGTAGCAACAGCACTGAACGAAGCAGATGAAATCATTATCGTACCTGGATACGGTATGGCGGTAGCGCAGGCCCAGCAATCTGTATCCGAACTGACGCGACGACTAAGAGCGCAAGGTAAAAATGTGCGCTTTGGCATTCATCCAGTGGCAGGTCGTCTACCTGGACATATGAATGTACTGCTCGCTGAAGCCAAAGTACCCTACGACATCGTGCTTGAGATGGATGAAATAAACGACGACTTCCCAAACACCGATGTCGTGATCGTCATTGGTTCGAATGACATTGTGAATCCAGCAGCTCAGGAAGATCCAAATTCACCTATTGCAGGTATGCCGGTACTTGAAGTCTGGAAGGCCAAGCAGGTGTTTGTTTCCAAACGTGGTCAAGGCACAGGTTACTCTGGCATTGAAAACCCATTGTTCTTTAAAGAGAACACTCGCATGTTCTACGGTGATGCAAAGGCATCAATGGACGCTCTGTTACCAAAACTGAGTTGAACACGTTCTTTCACGCAGCACGATTAATGGTTGGACGGAGGTTTTCAATAACTTCGAGGCACCTATCGCCGAAAAATGGCTTCTGCAGGCAATCGGACGCCTCAAGAGTCATCAAGGAAGCTCGTGTATCGCTGTCAATAGAACAAGACATCATAACTACCTTGGTTTTCGGATGCCGTTGTCGAATTGATTTAAGAATTTCCTGGCCTGGAATATCCCCGGGGAGTCGTATATCGCAAAACACGATGTCATAGGTATCCACCGACATCATTGCTCGAGCATCGACGCTTGAATGAGCTACAGCAACTTCAAAACCAAGCTTATTGATCACGCGTCGCAAAACTTTGCGAACAGTATCGTCATCGTCAATTACCAATATTCTCAGCATATACAGCTCTCCAACATCAGTTTTAACGAGGTTAAGTCTCTAATCGACTCAACACGACGCGTTTCAATAGTCAAACACTAACTATCGTTAGCGCTGGATCTTTAGTGATCTTGACATCTAGTGCGGAACGTTTTGTTAAATCTGCGGAATCAGCTGAGTTAGTTCACATTAATCGATTGTCGTGAGCTCAATCGACTAGCCTCCAGAACATTGGCACCCTCATCTCAACTTAAAAGAAGACTCAGCGCACAGAGTATGAACACCGTTATCCACACTATTCAGGCTATCAGTCACGCACTGTAAAGCACTTGTGACCAATTGTGAACGACGATCAGCAATTTGAAATTCCTGTCGTTACCTAACATTATCAAGAAGAACATAAAACCTATGAACAGGGTATCGATACTGATACTGAGCGTATGCACTATCTCAGGGTGCGAGAATAGCAATACCTCAAATACCGGTACGCTTTTTCTGGATGCCCCAAGCAACGATATTGATCCAGAAATCAGAAACTCTGAACTCACTGTTGGATCTTTGCAAACACTCTCAATTGGCCCCCAGAAAGTGGAATGTGAAAGTTACCACCTGACTGAGTGTATGTTGGTAACAGGTGCAAATGATACCGATCCCAAATTGTTCTATGACGTTATCGAAGGTTTCGACTATCAATGGGGATTTGACTACGAACTGCTGGTTAGCGAGGAGACCAATGCGTTTGGGCAACGCTTTGAATTAGTGGACATACTTGAGAAGAGTCGAAATCCTTCTCAAGATAATTTCTCATACACAGCCCGATATGCTGGTGAGAGTATTGTTCGTATTTCAGAAGGTGAATACAAACTCGCTGGAGGTAGCTTGATGATCTGTGACACTGATGTTTGCGAGTCCCTGGAATCATCATTAATTCAAAACCAATCCATGTTGCTCAACATAGGCTACGGTTCCCAACCAGGTGATCCATTGGAGCTCTTAACCATTGAGTGTACCGCCGCGCAAGAATCATTCAACACATCATGTTTATAACGCGTTAGTAGATTCTAGTCGCCATTTCCAATCGGCATATTGGCTTTCGAGCTAGATCAAACTTTGAGCGCAGTGGAAAAATACTAAATGGTTTGAGTTAGCCACGCATCTTGCCACCATTAGCATCATATAAGGCTGAAGCCTGCACTTCAGCGGTGTACATCTCCCCTAGGATTTCAACCTCGAGCTTTGTACCAGCCTGTGCGAATTCGCTCGCGACATATCCCATCGCCATCGACTTACCAATATAGTGCGCGTAACCACCGGAAGAAACATAGCCAACAGCCTTGCCATCTTTCAGTATCGCCTCATCATTGACAACATCAACATCGCCGCTTTTAATGACAAGGCTTACCAGTTGTCTTTCAACGCCATTCTCGCGCTGAGCCAAGGCCGCATCTTTTCCGATGAAATCAGAGTTCCAATCAATGAACGCATCAAGCCCAGACTCAGCCGCAGTAAAGTCAGGACGGTAGTCCAGCGTCCAGGCACCCCAGGCTTTTTCAAGGCGTAAGGCCATTAATGCACGTGCCCCATACCATTTAAGACCTAGTGATTGTCCAGCAGCTTCTACCGCTTCAGCAAGACGCAACAAATACGAAGGCTTACAGTAGATCTCATACCCAAGCTCACCAGAAAAACTGATTCGTGACAGAATGACTGGCACATCAGCAACCGTTGTCTGCCTGATATCACGAAACTGAAAAGTATCATTTGATACATCGGTTCGTGTGAGGCTTTGCAGTAGTTCACGGGAGTTAGGTCCTGACAAGGCAAGCCCATGCCAGTCATCGGACACATTGCGATAATGCACTCCGTGTTCTGGTAGATGAGCCTCTATCCAGCGTCTGTGAGCCTCCTGCATAGCACCGGAACCCATTAGCATGAAATGATCTTCTGCAAGACAGGCAACCGTCAGGTCGCCATAGAGTTTTCCACTCTTGGTCAGCATTGGCGTCAACGATAAACGCCCTGGTGCTGGAATACGACCCGCCAGTAGATGATTAAGGAATGCGCGTGCGCCTGAGCCGACAAGTTCGTGTTTTGCGAAGTTGGCTATTTCAACAACACCTACAGCTTCACGCACCGCTTTGATTTCAGCGGCAACATAATCAAATGAACGATTGCGTAAAAAACTCGGCTGCTCATGCGCATCGTCTGGACCATCGGCAAACCACAAGGCATGCTCAAGCCCGAAACTCGCATCCATCACGGCACCTTTGCTCACCAAACGATCATACAAAGCCGTTGTTTTTTGTTTTCTGCCTTTAGGCAAGGTTTCATTCGGGAAGGTCATGACAAAGCGACGTTCGTAATTTTCTGATGATTTAATCGTGCCCCAAGGCGGTGTCGCAAACTCGCCAAAGCGCCCAATATCCATGGCCCACACATCAATTGAAGGTTCGCCATCGATCATCCACTCCGCCATCGTTAAACCAACCCCACCGCCTTGACAGAATCCAGCCATGACACCTACAGCAACCCAATAGTTGCGCATACCCGGCACCGGGCCAATCATTGGATTGCCATCAGGGCCGAATGTAAACGGGCCGTTAATGATGTTCTTTATTCCTGCCTCACCTATCGCTGGTATTCGTTCAAAGCTTTTCTCAAGCCGATCGGCGATTCGGTCTATATCTGAGGGTAACAACTCATGCCCAAAGTCCATCGGAGTGCCATCAACTTTCCATGGCGTTGATGTGGGTTCATAGGTGCCGAGAAGCATCCCCTGACGTTCCTGGCGAAAATAGATATTGGCTTCGTAGTCGATACCCGACGGCAAACGATTGGGGCTTTTTACAATCGCGTCAATATCCTCGGTAATTAAATAGTGATGTTCCATCGGTTGCACGGGTAACTGTATCCCTTGCATATGCCCGACTTCACGCGCCCACAAGCCACCACAATTAACGATATGCTCAGCGTTGATATTGCCTTTTGGTGTAGACACATCCCAGCTACCATCAACGCGTTGCGTGGTTTCAGTAACCGGTGTGTGAGTAAAGTATTTGGCACCATGTACCTTGGCCGATTTAGCAAAGGCATAAGTTGCACCGGACGGATCAAGATCACCATCCTGATCGTCCCATAACGCTGCAAGGTAGTGCTTCGGATCAATCAATGGATGCCTGTCAGCTACTTCCTTTGGACTGATAAATTCTTGATTCAAACCCATGTAGCGAGCTTTGGATCGTTCACGCTTCAGATAGTCGTACCAGGTCTGGTTCGACGCCAGATAGAAACCACCAGTGATGTTCAAGCCCACAGAATGGCCGGATGTTTCTTCTATCTCTTTGTAGAGATCGATCGTGTAGCTTTGCAAACGCGAAATATTGGGATCAGAACTGATCGTATGGATTTGCCCAGCGGCATGCCAGGATGAACCAGACGTAAGCTCGTCACGTTCAAGCAATACCACATCCTTCCAACCACCTTTCGCCAGGTGAAACAGGATGGAACAACCAACAACCCCACCACCTATCACTACGACTTTGGCATGTGATGGCAGTGCTTTATCTGCTGTGCCGCCATCTTGTTGTATATCAGGCATTAGTCGCCAACCTCGCGTTCCATAAATATCATCTCTATATCCAGAGTTTATAGCTTCGATTATCAGATCAGTACCAGGCTTCTGGTATTTCTTGTTTACGTCGCGCGACAAAGGCTTGGAGCTCCTCCTTGACGCCAGGCTCTATCGGAGGTGCCTGGTAATGCTCGAGCATATGCTTCCAGCGTTTATTCGCCCTCTGCCGCATATCAAGAGACCCCTTCTCTTCCCAGCTTTCCACATTCTCGCTGTCGGATAATTCAGGCTCATAAAACGCGGATTTATAATTACGCATGGTGTGCGAGCTACCAAGAAAATGCCCACCCGGTTGGACCTCTGCATACGCATCACGAGCGAAGGCATTTTCACTGACATCGAGTGCTTCGTCGAGTAGTTTCTGATATGAACCAAGTCGATCCGCATCCATGATCAGCTTTTCAAACCCAACGCATAAACCCCCTTCAAGCCAACCCGCCGCGTGCAACACGTAATTGGCACCTGCCAGCATGGTTGAATGCATGCTATCGGCACTTTCATAAGCAGCTTGGGCATCTTCAATTTTGGATGCAGTCAAGGAGCCACCACAACGAAGCGGCAACGATGCACGTCGAGCCAGTTGCCCTATTGCATAATTTGACAAGACGGGTTCTGGCATACCGAAGGTAGGAGCGCCAGACTTCAACGACATTGACGATAGAAAATTACCAAGCACAAAAGGTGCGCCCGGTCTTACCAGTTGCGAGTACGCACATACCATCATAGCTTCTGCCATCGCCTGCGTGATAGAGGCAACCGTGCTGACAGGACCCATTGCACCGGACAATATAAAGGGCACTACTACGATCCCCTGACCTCTTCCACAGTAAACTCTTACTGACTGGGTAACGACCTTGTCGACCAACAAGGGTGAATTGGTATTGACGTTACCCATGATGACGCAGTGTTTATCCATGACCTCTTTGCCAAAGACAATTTCGGCCATTGCAACGCTATCCTCAGCTCGAGTCATTTCCGTTATCGCACCAAGGTGGGGTTTGTCACTGAGTGTCATGTGAGCGAGCAACATATCGAGATGACGATGGCTTACAGGAACATCACAAGGTTCACAAGTGACAAAACCTCCGTGATGTAAATTCGGATGTAAATAGGTAAGCCTGATTAGATCTCGAAAACTAGTCATATCACCATAGCGACGCCCGTTATCAACATCCCGTACAAACGGTGCACCATAGATTGGTGCAAATACCTGATGATCACCACCGATGGTTACAGACCGTTCCGGATTTCTGGCGCGTTGTTCAAACTCCTTCGGTGCACTTTTACAAAGTGACCGAATCCAGTCAGCAGGGGCGCGAACAATATCATCGTCTACTATCACGCCTGCTTGCCGCCAGGCGTCAAGTGCAATTGGATCATCGCGAAAAGCGATGCCAACATCTTGAATGATCCAATCAATCTGCTCATCTATTGCGGCTAGATTCGACTCATCAAGCGGATTGAAATGCGCAAGCTTACGCTTGATATGCGGTGACGAAATCGCAGCAACGGGATCTGATGCTTTTCCTCTCCGGCTGCGACTGCGCCGTCGTCCCGTCACTTTGTTGGATGTCGCCATGGACTACAACCGCGATTATCGACTAAACCTTAGAGTAATCCAAACGGCGCAATCGGTTCCGCTGTCAGGAGCCTGTGAGCGACAATATTGTTGCCGAATCACGACGTGTGTCTGTAAGCTACACCACTATCACTATCAGATAAATCATCCTCGACGCCATGAAAAAACTCAAAATAAGTTCTGCAGAGATGGTCAAAAATTCTCGAGCACGAATCGAGGAGATAGAAACGGCAGATCTCATCAACAGGCTTGACGATCCGAAGGTACTGGTTGTGGATATACGTGATATTCGCGAACGCCAGCGCAGTGGTTTCATCCCCGGCAGTTTCCACGCACCACGCGGTATGATCGAATTCTGGGTTGACCCCGATAGCCCTTACTTCAAGGACGTGTTTGCTGAAGATAGAAAGTTTATTTTCCACTGCGCGTCTGGCTGGCGTTCTGCACTGACCGTCGCAACCTTACAAGATATGGGATTTGAAGCCGCGCACCTCAAAGAAGGGTTTTCGACCTGGGAAAAACACGGTGGACCAGTTGAGCAGGTTAAACGCGACGGTTAAGTTGGCAACATCAGTTTTATTCAATTACGTTGTCCAAACTGACACTCTCAGATCCTGATAACACCTGTAGTGTTGGATTGCTCAATAACATGCCGCGCATTAGGTAGATCATTTTGCAATGCGCGTTCGCGTGCAGTTTCTTCGTCATGATCGTGTCGAATCCAGCGCTCGATCAGTCGTTTTTCGAGGACTTCAAACCCTGGGTCAATATAAACAACCAATGCCCAGAATTCCCGTAATGCCGCCCAGGGTGACTCGTCAAGCAGAAGATAGTTACCCTCAACAAGTACAACGCGATCACTCATCTTGACACGTCGACACCCTGCAATAGCTTGATCCTGATCTCTATCAAAGATAGGGACGATAACCTCTTCCTGATGTGCAGCGAGGCGCTGAATCAGATGTAGAAATCCAAGCGCATCAAATGTCGCGGCAGAACCTTTGCGGTGACGAAGGCCAGCTTCATCGAGCAAGACATTATCAAGGTGAAACCCGTCCATCGGTACAACTGAATTACTGATATCTCTTTTATCCAACGCAACAGCAATATCACCGGCAAGAGTAGATTTACCCGCACCGGGTGGACCCGCTATGGCAACAAGATAACGATCAGAGTCTCGTGATTTTTCAATAATCTCACTGACCAACTCTTCGGTGTTCAAGCGGCAACCAGTTCCGCAGGTGGCTCTGCGGCACCTGTCATAAAAGCAACAGCATCAGACATTGAAAACGCATCAGGCTTGATGGTACACAGGCGGCTACCCAGGCGCTGAATATGGATACGATCAGCCACCTCGAATACATGAGGCATATTGTGTGAAATCAAAATGATGGGAATGCCACGTTCACGTACATCTTGAATAAGTTCAAGCACACGACGCGATTCCTTTACACCAAGCGCGGCAGTTGGCTCATCCATGATGATCACTTTGGAGCCAAACACCGATGCTCTCGCCACCGCTATTCCTTGCCGTTGACCGCCAGACAACGACTCTACAGACTGCTCAATCGTTTGAATGGTCAACAATCCCAACTCACTGAGTTTTTTTCGCGCAACGTTTTGCATGCCCTTTTTATCAAGTTGGCGAAAGACTGATCCAAGAATTCCAGACTTTCTTTTTTCACGCCCCAGAAAGAGATTATCGGCAATCGACATAGCCGAGCACAGAGCCAGATTCTGATACACGGTTTCAATACCTGCATCCCTTGCCTGCATAGGCGAATTGAAATGAATGATCTTGCCATCGAGTCTTATTTCGCCACTGTCAGGCACTACAGCGCCTGATAATGATTTTATAAGCGCAGATTTTCCAGCCCCGTTATCACCAATAATCGCCAGTACTTCGCCGGGGTAAAGTTCTAGATCGCAATTGTTTAGCGCAACAACTCGTCCATAGCGTTTATAGATATTTCGCGCAGACAGTATCGGTTCAGTAACCATAAGAAAGCTCCTTAGCTCGATGCCTTGCGAATCCACTGATCAACAGCGACAGCGGAGATAATCAGAACTCCAATCAACAGATAAGTCCATTGTGGGTCGGTTCCGATTAAGCGAAGCCCTAGTGAAAAGACGCCGACAATCAAAGCACCAAACAACATACCCAGAATTGATCCACGTCCGCCAAACAACGATATTCCACCAATCACCACGGCGGTTATGGATTCAATATTCGCAAACTGCCCTGCGGTTGGAGAAACCGAACCTATGCGCCCTATCAGCGCCCAGCCAGCCAGAGCACAAATCAACCCTGCAACCACGTATACCGAAACCAATGTTTGTTTGGTTCGGACACCTGACAACTCGGCGGCTTCCGGATCATCACCCACCGCATAAATATGCCGCCCCCAGGCTGTGTTACTCAATACATAGGACAACAGCAATATCAACAGAACCATGGCAATTACCCCATAGGTAAACACCGCCCCATGAAACTTTATCTTATTGCCAAAAAACTGAAGTAGTGGTGCAGTGGCAGCGATATCTGCACTTCTGATGGTTTCATTTGCCGAGTACAAGAAATTAGAGGCAAGAACTATCTGCCACATACCCAGAGTGACGATAAACGGCGGAAGACGCATATAAGCCACTAACCAGCCATTGA
This sequence comes from uncultured Granulosicoccaceae bacterium, assembly GCA_964594905.1. Classification (GTDB taxonomy): domain Bacteria; phylum Pseudomonadota; class Gammaproteobacteria; order Granulosicoccales; family Granulosicoccaceae; genus Granulosicoccus. The sequence continues at coordinate 20,865 of CAZQOI010000018.1, read as the reverse complement.
TAAAACCACAGATGGCACCGGTCATAAAACCACATAGAACGGCGAGCTCTACCGGCATGCCGTAACGAAACGTAAACTGGCCCATTACAACGGATGACAAGACCATAATGGCACCAACCGAAAGATCGATACCAGCGGTCAATATAACCAATGACTGGGCGGCGCCAACTATGCCGACAATGGCAACCTGTTGCAGTATTAGTGTCAGCGCAAAAGGTGAGAAAAATTTTTGTCCGAGAATAAACCCAAAAACTGCTATCGATGCGATAACAACAATGAGTGGGATAAGTGACGGATAGCGCTGCAATAAAATCTGCAGCTTAACCATGGGTCGGTCACTCGTATCAAACGAGGCCACGTCCCCTGCACTTTCATCAAGGACTTTTTCGAATTCTTGTGTGCTCACTTAAGCAACCTCAAACAATATAAAGACGAACAGCGGCTAAAGTGCCGCTGTTCGCATTCTAAACAACTCAACTATCAAACGTTGACTAGGATTAGCCCCAGCACTTGTCCGTGCCTTCAGCTGTGTCGATAGAAGCAACGCCGTCAGCCGGCTTGTCAGTCACAAGGTTGACACCCGTGTCGAAGAAGTCGAGCCCAGGCGTATTCTCTGGTTTGCTGCCGTCTTTCGCCCAGTTAGCAATCGCTTCAATACCCAATGAGGCCATCAACAATGGATATTGCTGAGATGTCGCACCGATAACTCCGGCCTTGACGTCTGCGACGCCAGGACAACCGCCATCAACTGAAACAATTAACACATCACCTTCACGACCAACTGCCTTTAGAGCTTCATAAGCACCTGATGCCGCTGGTTCGTTGATTGTGTAAACCACATTGATAGACGGATCCTTTGCGAGCAGATTTTCCATTGCCTTGCGTCCACCTTCTTCGTTTCCAGCAGTGACATCATTACCGACGATGCGAGGATCTTCTTCGTCACCCCACTTGTTTGGATCACCGAGATCAATGCCAAAACCTTGCAGAAAGCCCTGATCTCGAAGCACACCAACTGATGGCTGGCTGACTGCAAGATCAAGCATGCCGATCTTGGCATCCGCAGCTGCGTCACCCAATTGAGCAGCAGCCCATGCACCAATCAATTCACCCGCTTTGAAATTATCAGTCGCGAATGTGGCATCCGCTGAATCGATTGGCTCAAGTGGCGTATCCAATGCGATTACCAGAAGACCAGCATCGCGCGCCTGTGTCACTGATGGCACAATACCTTTGGTGTCAGAGGCAGCTATCAAAATACCTTTGGCGCCGTCGGCGATGCAGGTTTCGATAGCCGCAACCTGGCTCTCGGAGTCCCCATCAACTTTTCCAGCGTAGGCCTTGAGTTCAATACCAAGCTCTTCAGCTTTGGCGGTTGCACCTTCCTTCATTTTCACAAAAAACGGATTGGTATCAGTTTTTGTAATCAGACAAGCAGATGTTTCAGCAAGCACATTCCCCGACGACAAGGCAGTAAATGCAATCATTCCCAGCGACGCGGCTAATGTTGTTCTTTTCATGAATTAAATCTCCTCTTTTTATGGTTGAGCTAATCAGGCCCATCAAAAGATTCACACGCAGGATGTTTAATGTCAATAAATAGCTTGATTGATCGACATTTGGCAAAGAGCCAGACCACTGACTCAGTGAGACTCCTGAAGACTCTGCAATTGCTATACTAAAGTATTGTTCATTTATCCACCTAGAAGGCGTCACTATGAAGACGTTTCCCCAGCGCTAGTGAGATCCAAATAGGATCACTATTGTGTTATTCGTAGTATCTAATTCCACCAAAATTTTGTGAGATCACTAAAGAGCGATGAATATTCTTTTCATCATGTATGACCAACTACGCTTCGACTACCTAAGTTGCGCTGGTCACCCATTTCTTGAAACACCGCATTTTGACAGCGTTGCCAAAATGGGGGTTCGCTTCACCAACGCCTTTGTACAGTCTCCTATTTGTGGAGCGAGCCGAATGTGTACATACACCGGTCGGTATGCGTCCTCACATGGTGCTCAATGGAATAATTTTCCACTGCGTGTTGGTGAACAAACCATGGGGGATCACCTTAGAAAAGCGGGTATGGATTGCTGGTTGATTGGCAAGACTCACATGAAAGTTGACGCTGATGGCATGGAGCGACTCGGCTTATCAGCCGACAGTGTCATTGGTGCGCGACAAGCCGAGTGTGGCTTCGATGTGTGGGTACGTGATGATGGTCTTTGGGCTCAAGGACCTGATGGTTTTTACGACAGCAAGCGTTCGCCTTACAACGCCTACCTTCATGAGAAAGGCTATGAGGGTGAGAACCCCTGGGCCGATTACGCGAACGCAGGTATCGAAGACGACAATGCAGCCAGTGGCTGGATGTTCGACAATGCTGACAAGCCCGCGAACATACGTGAAGAAGACAGTGAAACACCTTGGCTAACTTCAGAAGCCATACGCTTTATCGACCAGTCGAACGGTTCATGGTGTGCACATGTCAGCTACATCAAACCGCACTGGCCATACATCGTCCCCGCTCCTTATCACAATATGTATGGCGCTAATCAAGTCATGGCAGCGGTACGCGATGAGTCAGAGAAAAACGATCCACATCCTGTTTATGGCGCGTATATGCAAAACAAGATTGCTAACGCATTCCAGCAAGAAGAAGTCAGGCAAAAAGTTATCCCCGCCTATATGGGTTTGATCAAGCAATGCGACGATCAACTGGGTCGCTTGCTGGACCATCTGGAAAGCACAAACAGAATGCAGGACACCATGATCGTGCTAACGTCCGATCATGGCGACTACCTTGGTGATCATTGGCTAGGTGAGAAAGATCTGTTTCATGATCCATCCGTCAAAATTCCCCTCATAGTCTACGATCCACGCTCTGAAGCTGACGGTACCCGAGGTACGACTTGCGATGCTCTGGTGGAGTCGATAGATCTGGCGCCAACATTTATAGACACAACAAGTTCAAAAATTCCTGACCATATTTTAGAAGGTAAAAGTCTGCTTCCCTTCCTGCACGGCAAAGCAAGCGATGAACGGCAGTACGTCATCAGCGAATACGATTATTCCGCCACACCGCAATGTGTAAAACTCGGACTTGAACCTCGCGATGCACGGTTGTTCATGGTGTTCGATGGTCGCTACAAAATGGTGCATGCCGAAGGTGGGTTTCGCCCAATGCTGTTCGACCTTGAAAAGGACCCTAACGAATTCACCGACCTTGGCACCAGTGAATCTCATCACCAGGTGATTGACAAACTTTATGAGCATCTTGCTCAATGGGGACGACGACTGTCGCAACGAGTCACCCGTTCAGAGGATGAGATCAAAGCGATGCGAGGTAATTCGCTGCGACGGGGTGTCTTACCTTTTTTGAAAGACGGCTCTGAAGTGCCCTCTGAACTGACCGAGCTATACCGACGTAAAGTCAAACCAATTTAACGGGAAAGTAGTAACGACAATGTATTCAAGTGACGGCAAAACTCGAGATCTGGTTTCAAGCATTCCTGGCGCGGGATGGGATTACAGCCTAACGCGGCATCCATATCACGAAATAGAAAGCCCGTTAGGTCCCCACTACTGCGTGTACAACCGTCGCCTAATGGCGTGTTGTTTTGATAAGAAATCCACGGACGAATCCTACTGGTTATTGCGTCAGAAAGCGGCACTCCTTAATACTGGTGAGTTTCCCTTACAGTTTGAAGGGCCAGATGCAGAGCGATTGCTGGACAAGCTGTTCACCAAAGATATCACCAAAGTAAAAGTAGGCAGATGTGGTTATGGGCTTGCTTGTTACGAAGACGGCGGCCTCCTTGTTGACGGCATTTTGTTGCGTCTGGCAGAAGACAAGTTTTGGTACGCGCAAGCAGACGGCGATTTCTACAGTTGGGCTCGTGCGCATTCAAACGGCATGGATGTCACCATCAGCGACCCACATATTTTTGTCTCTCAAGTTCAGGGGCCAAATGCGATGAAAATTCTGGAAGCGGCCAACGGCGGACAACTGCCAGAACCGTTTGGTTATTTCGCCATCGCAGAGGTTGAATTTGCCGGGCAGAAAATCTTCATCACCCGTACCGGTTACACCAACGAGTTGGGTTGGGAGTTCTACACAGAGTCGCATCACGATGCGGATGCAATCTGGCAACACTTGAAAACCGTCGGAGAGCCTTTTGGCCTTGAGATATTTGGGCTTGATGCGATGAATATCAGA
>CAZQOI010000018.1:0-16545 GCA_964594905.1 uncultured Granulosicoccaceae bacterium | reverse complement strand
ATTTATCAGCCATCTGTTGTGCTTTGAGCCCTAACTCCATTACCTTGAAACAGTGCTCCTGGGCCATGGCAGTTGCGCTTCGTTGCCGGATATCATAGACGAGGCTCTGAAAATAAGGGAATCCAGCATCCGGACAATGTATGTATTCGTGTTTATCGCCATTGACCAGATACAAGTGATCAGTGGCATCACTTCGCGCTACATCGACGTATTTTCTAAGCTCGATATAACCTTCAGTACCAAGTAAGGTTAATCGGCCATCACCCCAGGTAGGTAAGGCATCGGGTGTAAACCAGTCCACACGAATATAGCCATGAGCAGCATCACTGCGTAAGGCGATTTCGCCGAAGTCCTGCAAGCCTGGATCATCAGGGTTTGCATAGTTGCCAGCAGTTGCCATGGTTACATCGGCATCGCTTGAATTGGTAAAGTACAGAAATTGATCGATCTGATGCGATGCTATGTCGCACAGAATTCCACCGTATTGCTTCTTGTCGAAAAACCAGTCAGGGCGAGTTGCTTTGTTTAACCGATGCGGACCCAAGCCGACAGTTTGTACCACTTTACCAATCGCACCTTGCTGTACCAGCTCAGCAGCTTTAGTTACACAAGCCACCTCAAAACGTTCTGAGAAATCGATCGACCAAATTCTACCGGTACGTTCAACACACTCCTTGATCTGTTGCAACTGTTCCGAGGTGGTACAACCTGGTTTGTCCACCATGACATCCTTACCATGCTCCATCGCCTCTATTGCCAATGCCGCCCTTTGCGAGGGAATAGCGGCTATCAGTATCAGATCAATACTCTCGTCATCGAGTAGCGCTTGCCGATCATCAACTCTTGGAGCACCTGGAAAGCGTTTTTCAAATCCATCGAGCGTGCCGGGATTTCCATCAGTCCACCAGCCGACAAACTCTGCTCCAACGGCTTGCATATTGGCACTCTGACCATAGATGTGCCGATGATCGAGTCCAATAGCCGCAAATCTTATTGGTTTATCGACGCTGGACATAGGAATCTCGTATCAAAGTAAATGGAAGGATTGACACCAATTAAAGTAATTGGCTCACAAGGAACTTTCAATCAGGTAGTTGCAAGCTCTATAGTGGTTCCAGTTGAAGCCGCTTGCTGGATCGATTCTATAACCTGCAGGGTTTTAAGCCCCTCGAGCCCTGACACCAATGGATCAGCACCTGTTGTAATCACATCCTTAAATTGTTGTATCTGATTTATCAGTGGATCAGACGCCTCTCGTGGTGACGATGTTGCTGATATTGGATGCCACCAGTTGCGCTCATCTTTATGCGTCCAGAGCCGCATATCAGGAATCGATAATGAACCATGGCTTCCACCAATCAAGTAGCAACTCTCATTGGTAACCGGATAGACCGGGTATTCGCGTGATGTATGTTCCCAACTCCAAGGTGACACGACCGAGTCGGATACACTGATCGTGGCAATGGCACCGTTTTCAAACGTCAGCACGGCGGCCGCTACATCTTCGTTTTCAAACCCTCGCACGCTCGGTGCAGCTTGCGCCTGAACCTTGGTCACTTCACCACAAAAATAACGAACCAGATCCACATCATGCACAAGATTGACTGAGATAGGTCCGGCGCCGACTTGCTTTCGCCATGGTGCGATCTCGAAATAATCATCTGGTTTATAGAACCAACACGTTGCATTGACGATTCGGATATCACCCAGCTCACCTGCGTCGATCATTGCACGTGCTCGATGAATCAAAGGGTTGTGTCGTCGATGATGACCAACAAGAATGGGAACCTTGAGCTTGTCGCCAAGCTCAACCAGTTTCTTCCCATCTTCCGAGTTGCTCGCTAGCGGTTTCTCTACCAGGACCGGGCACGCTTGCTCGATACAGGTGAGCGCCTGTTCTACATGCAGGTTTGTCGGCGTGGATAGAATGACGCCATCAGGTTTATGGTCATCGAAAAGTTCTGTCAACGATGCAAACGATGGGATAGAATTTTCTTGTGCAAATACGATTGCTTCATCAGCCGTATCTACAATCGCTGAGACACTGACATCGGCTACATGATCAATTGCTGCGACGTGACGCCTGCCAACGAGTCCCGCACCAACAATGGCAATACGAACTCCCTCGTGATTCATGTCATGCAGATCGTTAATCGATCAACCATAGACTGCAACATTTTAATATAGAGCTGTGGCGACAATAACAGATCCATGGCCAAGGGATCGATGACTGCAACACGTTCTGTGTTACGACCAGTAACAGCGCTAACGAGACCTTTGTTGTACAGGGGATCAGCAACAACACATTGCACGTCTTCTCGAGTAACGAGGTTTCTGATCTCAGCCACCCGTGACGCACTGGGCCGTGATGCGTCACTGACAGATATCGCACCTATCGCCGGTAGATCAAAACGAGATTCGAAATACTGATAGGCATCATGAAATACGATATATCGCTGCCCTCGTAATTTATCCAACTGCGGGCGAAGCGCCTTGACAGCCAAATCAATTTCCTGCTGCCCCGCAAGAGCGTTCTGGGTGTAGCTTTGTGCATTCGCCGGGTCAATCCGTTTAAGCTCGTCTGCCACTTTCGCTAACCAGAGCTTGCCATTTTCCGGGTCTAGCCAGGCATGGGGATCCAAGATTTGATCGCCTTGCCAGTGACCATCAACATGCTGCCCATCAGCGTGGCCAAAAGTCGGATTATCGCGAGGACTCAACAACGTAGAGCCTTTTGCCTGCAACAACTCGACAGAAACAGAATCACTATCCATCGCACTGACAGCTTTGCTCAACCAGGGTGTCAACATTGGTCCAATCCAGAACAGCACATCAGCGCTATTGAGCTTGGATGCATCAGATGGACGCATGTTGTAACTGTGCGGCGAAGCACCCGGGGACATGACCAATACCGGCTCACCTACTCCTTGCATGACACGAGCAACTAGACTGTGTACAGGTGCTATATCTGTGACGACGCGTAAGTCGCTTGCAGACGCGCTTGTGGCAAAGGACATCAGTCCCAATAACACCGCACGACCAAGCAGCTGCTTCACTCTGGAAACACGCGCAAATGCGTTAAAGTAGATTATATGTATACGGCTGACCATGTCTGTTATATTATAACATTCCATTCAATATTGCTGAACTGTTGCAATCCAACAGCAACTGCTGCCTATGACTCCAATCGGGTTTGAAAAGCATGATCATGGCTGTTGCGTCGACGAAGGAGTCGAGGCGGTAGAAGCCTACTGCGCGGCAGAGGGTCTGCAATTTACCGAAGTACGCAGGCGCGTTCTAGAAATGCTACTCAGCAAACACCGCGCTTACGGCGCTTACGAAATTCTGGACAGGCTTCGAGAAGAAAACCTCGGGTCACAACCGCCTGTTGCTTACCGCGCGCTGGATTTTCTGGTCAAGCACGGTTTTGCCCATAAAATCGAACGACTCAATGCGTTTATTGCTTGCCACCACCCCGGCCAGACACATGCCCCGGCATTCCTGATTTGCCGAATCTGTGACGCTGTGGCCGAAGCACAATCTCAGCCATCGAGAAGCATGCTCGGTACCACTGCGCGTAAAGCCGGTTTCACTATCGAGCGCACCGTTATTGAAGCTGTGGGTGTTTGCCCGAACTGCGTTAGCGAGAATTCCGAATGAATCTGGTCACTGTCAGCGGCTTGAATATTAATTTCGGCACAACAAGTATTCTGCAAAATATTGATTTCACGATTACGGCCGGTGAGATCGTCACTATTGTCGGGCCAAATGGATCTGGAAAATCAACTTTCCTACGCAGCATAATTGGAGCTGTAGAGCCAACAACAGGTTCAGTGAACCTCGCACCTGAGACTCGTATTGGTTATGTACCACAGCGCTTACATGTGGATTCCACCTTGCCAATCACAGTGCAACGATTTCTCAACCTACCGCAAAAAATCGGTAATGATGCAGCACATCGTGCACTTGAACAGTCAGGTGCAGAACGGCTGGTAGCGCGACAGCTTGGTAGTTTATCTGGCGGGCAATTTCAAAAGGTCCTGCTTGCCCGCGCGTTACTGGTACAACCGAATCTACTGATACTCGATGAACCTACGCAAGGACTCGATCAACCAGGCTCCGCTGGTTTCTACCGGCAACTGGAATCCATAAGGGCCGATGTTGGATGTGCCGTGCTGATGGTCAGTCACGAACTTCATGTAGTGATGGCAGCATCTGATCGTGTGATTTGCCTTAACGGCCATGTGTGCTGCGAAGGACATCCAGAGCATGTTGCTACCGCTCCGGAGTACCGCGCCCTGTTTGGTACTGGTACTCAAGGAGCACTTGCCTTGTATCGACACGAGCATTCTCATTCGCATGATCACGACTCTCACTGACCACTTTCTGGTAAGGGCTGCGTTGGCGGGTATCGGTGTCGCTCTGGCAGCGGCACCTTTGGGCTGCTTTGTCGTATGGCGGCGAATGGCCTACTTCGGCGATGCCACCGCTCACGCGTCCATCCTGGGTATTGCGTTGGCACTGGCGTTTTCGACATCCGTCTTTATCGGTGCACTTGTCACGTCCTTGTTGATGGCAAGTCTTGTCTCATCGTTGAGCGGTCGTGCACATACGATGGATACGCTACTTGGTGTGATGTCGCACGCAGCCCTCGCCATCGGCCTTGTTGCAGCATCATTTGTCTCTGGCGCACGTCTGGATCTCGTTGCCTACTTGTTCGGAGATATTCTCGCTGTGAGTCGAACAGATCTCATGGTTATCTGGATAGGCAGCCTGTTGGTTCTTGCGCTGCTGTACTGGCGCTGGTCTGCTTTGTTGGTAGCGACACTCAACGCGGACCTCGCTCACGCAGCGGGTATCGACCCACGACGCGAACAAATGGTATTAACCATTGCACTGGCAGTGGTTGTTGCGGTTGCCATAAAAGTTGTCGGCGTCTTACTGATCGCCGCCCTATTGATCATACCAGCGGCAACCGCTCGCAATTACGCCAGTACCCCCGAGCGAATGGCCATTATTGCAACCGTAATTGCGATGGTATCGGCCATTGGCGGATTGTTGATGTCATACCAACTAGACACGCCACCTGGCGCTACCATCGTAACGGTTTCAACAATACTATTCGCTTTTGCGAGCATAAGCAGAACATTGAGACCAAGCTGATGACTCAGTGGATCGCCATAGACTGGGGCACCACACATTGTCGCGCCTACGCGATGAATAAAAACAATGAAGTCATTGATGAGCGCAGTTCGCATCGAGGGATGGGATCACTTGATCCCGCTGGTTTCGAGCCCGCATTACTTGAATTGATAGAAGACTGGCTAACGCAGACTGAGAAGATGCGCATTATCGCGAGTGGCATGGTCGGCGCGCGACAAGGTTGGCAAGAAGTGTCTTATTCAAGCGTACCGCATAAAATAGATTACCTGCCGGTCGAGGCCGTGCGTGAACTGAATGACCCACGCCTTGATGTGTATATTGTTGGCGGCATCTGTCAGGAGCAACCGGCTGATGTCATGCGTGGAGAAGAGACACAGATTGCAGGGCTCTTGAATACCACGGGGCTTGACAACGGAATAATCGGCTTACCAGGTACTCATGCAAAATGGGTCACTGTTAAGAATCGAGTCCTCGAGTCCTTTCAAACATTCATGACAGGTGAGCTGCATGCCATTCTCTCGTCGCACTCCATACTGCGCTTGGATACACAATCAGATGATTGGTCAGATAAAACATTTCTGCACGCAATTGAAACTGCCTACAAAAACCCTGAGAAACTATCAGCGCACTTATTTACTATTCGCGCAACAAAACTTGTGCGGAACGACACATCCAGCACAAGCGCTCAACTCTCCGGCCTCCTGCTAGGTACAGAGCTAAACGCAACTCAAAAGCTCTGGCAAGGACAAACGGTCAATTTTATTGGTGACACCGAACTGGTCAATCACTACTCAACGGCTCTAGAGCATCTTGGCGGAAAAGCTCGACGACATTCAGCGCGCGACTGTACACTGTCTGGCCTGAGCACAGTGAACACCAGGCTGAACAAAAACTGATTTCTAAACCGATGGCCCAACCCAAACTCATAGCAATACTACGTGGCATCAAACCAGATGATGCTGAACAGGTCGCTGAAATACTGTTGTCAAGCGGAGTCACTCATTTCGAAGTCACGTTGAATTCACCATCACCGTTAGATAGTATCGAACGGATGGTTAAAGTAGTTGGGAATAGTGCGATGGTTGGTGCTGGCACCGTTACAGATGTAAGCTCGGTGAGCGATGTGAATAGCGCCGGTGCAAAATTTGTTGTATCGCCCAACTGTGACGTCAACGTTATTCGCCAGACCAAATCACTCGGCATGGATTCCTACCCCGGTGTATTTACTGCCACTGAGGCATTCACAGCTATCAATGCTGGTTGCGACGCATTAAAACTTTTTCCATCCGACGTACTAGGCCCATCAGGAATTTCAGGGTTGCGAGCAATACTCCCAAATGATATGCCACTTTATGCAGTTGGCGGTGTCAAACTCGATTCACTGGCAAGCTTGGCCAAAGCGGGCGTGCGCGGTGTGGGTATTGGCAGCGCCTTATATAATCCAGAAAAATCAACTGCTGATCTGCAAAGAGATGCATCTGCTTTTGTTGCCAGCTGTAAAAATATATTTGCAGATTAAGTACTAAACACGAATGATGAAGACTCAACAAGCACCCAGAACAGATCGTGGTTCACCCACTGCCCGCACCGATGAAATCATGCTGGTACAAGAAACCATGAGAACGCTTGGTCTGTATAACGGCAAGATTGATGGCTTGCCAGGCACGCAAACCATGATTGCGGTCAGAGCCTATAAGAAATCAAATAATATGCCTGTCAATAACACCTTGAATGCCGATTTTATCGAATACATTCGAGACAACACCTGAATATCTTGGATTATCTATGTCCGTCGATCTCGCAAACCTGATCAATATCACGCTACATCCGCTATCGCAGAGCCGCTACCGCGATGCGTGCCGAACCAAGCTTGATGAAAACGGTGTCCTGGTACTATCAGATTTCCTTAGTAAACCGACCATCGACAGTATTCGAGAAGACGGCGTAGCAAATCAACATCACGCCTTCTATACCTCAAGCAGCCACAATGTGTATCTGAAACCACACAGTGAGGACTACCCCGACGATCATCCACGCAACCGTTCAGTTACATCCAGCAAAGGTTGCATCACAACCGATCAGATTCCCCAAGCTTCAAAGCTGCATGAGCTATATGGCAGTGACGAATTTAAAGAATTTTTATGTGCTGTACTTGATGAAGACGCCCTCTACGAATACGCTGATTCACTGTCATCAATCAACCTTCACTACGCGGCGGACAGTCAGGAATTAGGGTGGCATTTTGACAACTCTTCATTTGCCATTACCTTGTTAATTCAGGAACCATTGGCCGGTGGTCAATTTGAATATGTAAGAGATGCCAGAAATGCCGATGCCGGCGACATGAACTACACGACCGCAGCTGGCGTTCTCGATGGCGATATACCCGTACAGAAACTAGATATCTCAGCTGGCGACCTGGTACTTTTCCGCGGGCGCGATTCGATGCATCGAGTGACGCCAACCATCGGTGAGCAGTGCAGAATGCTGGTTGTACTTGCTTATAATTCAATGCCAGGTATTGAACTATCAGAATCTGCCCGAATGACCTTTTATGGTCGACTTGGCGAATCAACGGCTAGCAGCTAAGTACTCACGCTCAAAAGCCTACTTATGCCAACTATGCATAAAGAACCAGTCACCAAAGAAGATATCGATACCTTTCAACGCGAAGGTGTTGTACTGATCAAAGGACTCTTCACCGACTACGTTGACCTTATCCGGGAAGGCATAGAACGCAATATGCGCGAGCCTGGTGAATATGCCGCAGAAAACAACCAATCAGGCGACACCGGCCGTTTTTTTGATGACTACTGCAACTGGACACGCATACCCGAATTCTCAAAGGTCATCTATGAATCACCGGCTGCTGAAGTCGCAGCAAGATTGACTCATTCAAACCGCGTACAGATTTTTCATGATCATGTGCTCGTCAAGGAACCAGGTACATCGAAAAAAACTCCGTGGCATCAGGACAGCCCGTATTATTTTGTCGACGGTCAACAAACTGTCTCTTTCTGGTCGCCAATGGATCCAGTCAGCGACGCTACGCTCCGTTGCGTGGCAGGCTCACATCTATGGGAGAAGCCAGTTCTTCCCACTCGCTGGCTCGCAGAAGACGACTTTTACCCTGATGGTCAAAACTATATGCCTGTACCAGACCCGGATGCCGAAGGCATGCAAGTTAGAGAGTGGCCAATGCAACCCGGTGACGCTGTAGCCTTTCACTACTCCATGTTGCACGGCGCGCGCGGCAATCAATCCAATTCCCGACGCCGCGCATTCTCCGTACGTTTTATTGGCGATGATGCCCGATACGCCGAACGACCCGGCCGCACCTCACCACCATTTCCTGGTCACGGTATGCAAGCGGGTGATCGCTTAAGAGAAGATTGGTTTCCCGTGGTGTATGACGCAAACAACAATCTGGAAGATCAATAGCACAGACCAGAATTAACTGTTCTTGCCCTCTTACCATTGGTCGGCAGATAGGTCTAACGCAAATTAGGGTTAGCTGTCAGACGCGACAAACTGCTCCAATATTTCGTCACGCAGTTACCCGCGTCTACATGACTTTTCAAGAAACCATCTTCAAACAATTTGATTCGATTGATCCCACAGCGATTTTCAATCTCTGACCAGCGGCTGGCGTCGCACAGATTACGCTCTACATATTGACTGACACAGGCTAGCGCCTTATCAACGTTTGCAGACTCTGATTGCTGTGCTGGATCAGGTGGCAATAACTCGCGGAGGCTCATAGTTCCGTCGTCCGTAGCGATAGCTTCCACAATCAGTGATGAGACCTTTTCATTCAAGTAGTCGTTATCCAGGCAATCGTCATGTTCGCTGAAGACCTTACTTTCCCCTTGGAAGCCATCAAGATCAAACACGGTGACTTGATAACCTTTCTTTACATGGATGGAGGATATTTCATCCCCGCCTATTTGCGCTTTGCGTAAATCGGCCAAGCGATAACGGCCAACCGGCAGCTGACGGGTTCCACCTCGATAGTTGCAGTGTTCAAACACCGCGAGCGCGGGTTCATCAGCAGAATTTGAATTACTGGCAAATAGATCTCCGCCTGTACTTCCCTGTGTTGATGTCGCGTTCTGGTTTGCGTTCGCACCTTGTGGATTTTCAACAACTGAAATTGACGTTACTACGTTGTCGAACTGATCATCGTTCAGGCATTTATCATTACTGCTTAGTACTCCCGTCCTACCCAACAGAAAATCATTCTCATGTAGCTTGATTGACAATCCTGCCGGAACACGCACAGAGGAAATATCATTGTTCTGCATGCCTAAATCGAGCAACTGCGAAGCGTTATACTCACCAATACCGACACTGGCAGAACGTCCACGATAATTACACTCCGAATATACTGTTACGGAGTTATCAGTAGTCAATGCTTGAACCTGAGTAATCGTATCGTCTTTCAACAGGCTCTCGATTGACAAAGAACTGATAATGGAACTGAATCCTTCATCATCGAGGCAATTAGCAGAGCTACGCAAGGTGCCAAAGCGGCCTTGAAAATTATCATCAGCATGCACCGTTACACGAAATCCGTTAGGCACTTTGATAGACGCTATGGCATCTTCCGGAATGCCTTTGCGACTCAATTCACTGGCTGTATAGTCGCCTGCTGCCAAAGTGACTGAATTGCCTTTAAAGTGACATTGTCCGTAGAAGGTCACATCGGCCATCGCGCCATGTGAGATAAGCAACAAGACAAGAGCTATGTATTTTTTCATGAAGTGCTCCATACAAGTGAATATGGCGTTCAGCAACAGACACGCATGATCATTCTGTTTTACTATATCACGGCAATCTCCCCAACCAATGCCGATTTCGGACCATGCCCGAGCACTATCCATTCATTCCTTTGAGCCATACACAAAGATCCGAATCAGAGATGCAACACATTTCTGAAGATTTTTATCAGGAGATGCAACAACGTCGTACCGTCAGGGAGTTCTCTTCACAGGCAGTGCCAGAGTCAATCATTCGAAATGCTATCGCGACGGCAGGCACTGCGCCAAGTGGCGCTAATATGCAACCGTGGCACTTTGTTGCAGTACGCGACACAAACAAAAAGCATGCGATTCGACTCGCTGCCGAAAAAGAGGAGCGTGCCCTTTATGAACATCGCGCCTCCGATGAATGGCTTGATGCACTAGCCCCATTAGGTACAGATGCCAACAAACCGTTTCTGGAAACAGCCCCTTGGTTGATAGCGGTTTTTTCACAGAAGTTCACACTAGACGAGCATGGCAATAAGCACAAACACTACTACACACAGGAATCTGTTGGCATCGCTACCGGCTTACTGATAACGGCTTTGCACAAGTCAGGTCTTGTCTGCTTGACTCATACGCCAAGTCCAATGGGCTTTCTCAGATCGGTTCTTGAAAGACCAGAACATGAACGACCCTTTTTGTTGCTCGTCACGGGCTATCCTGCCGAGAGTGCCAAAGTACCAGGCATTTCCCGTAAACCCATTGACGACATCTGTACTGTTTTCTAAGAGAGATTCACCCAACATGAGTGATGCAAATCAAAGCACGATCACCCCGCTACCCATAGTCATGGTGGCACCGACTGGGGCGAGACGAAGTCGTGCAGATCATCCAGCCCTACCAATATCAATTGAAGAGGTTACCAATACAACAATTGATTGCTGGAATCAGGGAGCACGCGGTGTACACGTGCATGTGCGAGACAGCAATGAAAAACACACACTTGATGTCGAGCTCTATCAACAGGCCATTTCGTCTATTCGCAAAGCCTTGCCAGATATCTATATTCAGATAACGACCGAAGCTGTTGGTCAGTACAGCGCGGCAGAACAGCGAGATGTTGTTCGAAAACTGAAGCCCACCAGCGCATCTATCGCGTTATCAGAACTCTACTCTGATAATGAAATGCAAGAGAACCGGGATTTTCTATCATGGTGTCATGCATCAGGAATTGGCATTCAACACATACTCTACAGCGCAGATGATCTTGAACCATTTGAATCACTGATCAAGTCAGGCGACATCAATAAAGATTCTCTGCAGCTGATTTACGTGCTCGGTCGTTACACTAAAGATCAACAAAGTACCCCAAGTGATCTCGATCCATTAACTGATTGGCTTGAACGCACTGGTATAAAAGCGGATTGGGCCGTTTGTGCATTTGGCGTTTCTGAAACTCCTTGCCTCGTTGAAGCCAGACGTCGTGGCGGTAAGGTGCGCGTTGGGTTCGAGAATTCACTATGGCACCAAGATGGGCAGTTCGCCAAAAACAATGGGGAGCGAGTCGCCGAGGTTGTTTCCATGATCGAAAAGCTTTCATAGAGTGATGTGAACACAGCGTGAAAAAACAACACTTCCATATTCCAGACGGTCTTATTTACCTCGACGGTAACTCTCTCGGGCCAATGCCTGTGCGTGCCGCCTCTCATGTGCAGAGCACCATCACGGATGAATGGGGAGAGCTATTGATCACCGGCTGGAACAAGGCTGGGTGGATGCACCAACCTGGACGTATCGGCGATCGAATTGCGACGTTAATCGGTGCTCCGGCTAGCAGTGTCGTACTGGGCGATACACTTTCAATCAAAGTCTATCAAGCATTGGCTGCGGCCTTGAACATGCAAACATCTCGGCGAGTGATTCTGTCAGACACAGGAAATTTCCCAACTGATCTGTACATGGCAGAGGGTCTGGTTAAAACCATTGGGCAACAGCATGAAATTCGTCTCGTGGATCCTGATGACGTCTACGATGCACTTGATGAAAGCATTGCAGTACTGATGCTAACCCACGTCGACTATCGTACCGGGCGTATGCATGATATGCAGGCTTTGACGCAAAAGGCACATGATCTTGGCATCGTCACACTATGGGATCTAGCTCACTCCGCTGGTGCGGTGCCTGTAGATATGACTGCTTGCCAAACAGAATTTGCCGTTGGCTGCACGTACAAATACTTGAATGCAGGGCCAGGAGCTCCTGCATTCATCTATGTTCGCCCAGATCTGTGCGACTCTGTTGATCCGTGTTTGTCTGGTTGGCTTGGTCATGCGGAGCCATTTGCATTCGATAAAAACTACCAACCAGCTCCTGCTATCGAGCGCATGCGCGTGGGTACGCCGCCTGTATTGCAAATGTCCGCACTCGATGCAGCGCTGGACATATGGGACGATGTATCGATAAACGATGTCCGTGCTAAATCAATAGAGCTATCACAAGCTTTCATTCAAGCTGTTGAAGCAGGCTGCCCATCACTGACACTCGTAAGCCCACGTGATCCAGAACAAAGAGGCTCACAGGTATCGTTTGCTTTTGATGAAGGCTATGCCGTTATTCAGGCATTGATCGAACAAGGTGTTATCGGTGACTTTCGAGCACCAAATATTATGCGCTTCGGGTTCACGCCTTTGTATCTTGAGATGAGCGAGGTGATGCGCGCAGCAGACTTGCTCACCAACATTATGCAATCAGCTTCTTGGGATCAGCAGAAATACAAAACAAGATCTGCGGTTACCTGATTCTTCCCGCCTGATCAATCACCCATTCGATCATGTCGGCAATGGCAGCTTCGCGTATATCCGCAGTTTCATTAAACAGTTCATGGTAAGCACCTGCATACTGTTTAAGGATGACTTTGTCAGACGGTGCATTATTTGCAAATTTCCTTGACCCTGCAGGATCTACAACTGGATCCTCCTCAGGTAACAAAATAAGCGTATTGACATCGAGTTTGGGTGCAAGCTCGAGTAGTTCTCGACCAGTACGCGTCAGCCAGGTAATTTTCCGTGCCGATTTGAATCCATGGTTAAGTTTGTCCGCATGGCTTACTTCAATCATGGCCTGATCATGAGTTAAGCGGCTCGCATCATAGGCAAGCTCAAGACATAGATCAGGTGCAACCCAGTTCATCACATTGAGCTTGATTCTATTTAGTGCAGAGACGAACGGTAAAAAAGCCGGTGCAGACAAAACCAAGCCTGCCACTTTCAAATTGTGCATGAGCACCATTTCAGCGGCTAACACGCCGCCAAGGCTATGTCCTAGCAAAATTGGAGTCGAGCCTGTTTCATTGGCAAACTGCTGAAACTGAATACCCGCTTGCGTTGCATAAGCACCGGGCGGATAAAGCTTACCGCGTTGCCCCGAAGACTTTCCATGACTCGGATGATCGTGTGCACCCACCCTGAAACCCTGCTCGGTCAAAGCTTTGGCCACATGCTCATAGCGTCCAGAATGCTCACCGGTACCATGAAAGAGATAGACGCCACAAGAGCGCTTCTCCGCGCCAGCAGCTGGCTCCCAGCGACGACTGTAAATCAGGCTCATTGATATTCGATCCTGCAAAGTTACCTAAAACGGTGTTCTGCCACCTGCACCCAGTATAGCGAGGTTTCTATTCCAGAATGAGTGACGCTATACTCAGAGCGCAGCCGCAAATAAAAACCATCCACGTAATCATGAGTGGCACGATATCGATCAGTCCTTGGCGTTGCCAGGCGAATATTAATCTCTGCAAAACACAATGACTTACGACGAATTCAACCGTTTCTGCAAATCGTTGAAAGCCTCAACCCATGTGATTCAGTGGGGAGAATCTCATGTCTGGAAAATTGGTGGCAAAGTATTCGCCATTGGGGGCTGGGAAAAAATCAACGGACCCGCAATCAGTTTTAAAACGTCTGAGGCAGATTTCACTTTCATGCAACAGGAAGATGGTTTACGAGGTGCACCCTATATGGCATCGCGTGGTATGAAGTGGATTCAAATATACGATATGTCTGTTATAGAGAATACCGAAATCGAACACTATATTACTGAGTCCTATCGCATAGTCAGTCAAGGGCTAACTAAAAAGATAAAACGAGAGCTTGGTTTGGATGCTAGTACCGCCAAGAGCTGACAATGCATGACACACACTTGCCAACGATAGACACGAAGATTGACCCAAAGATAGACTTAGAAGATTGGCACACTGATGGGATGGCCTGGCGTCCGCATCTATAGAGGTGGTGCGCCGGAGGCAGCAAACTGCAACCGCAAAGTGACCCAATGCCCAGAACCACTCATCAATCGAGCTATGCGGCATTGAATTTGTTGTCTTGATAATGGTTGGGGCAGCGTGGATCCGCGTTGATCTGGCAACGTCTGGACCTTTAGTATTGTAATCGCGACTATTTGCAACCATACTCGAAACACGCATAAATCCAGTGAATGATGTTAATTCATTTGTATACAACCTAATTTGCATGAGGTGACATGACATGGCGACACATCACGCTGCATCATCCCAAGTGGTCGATCTACAGACTTGGGCGAACGACCTGCCATCCGAAAAAACTAAAGTGATCAAAAAGGCAAAGCGTCTTGAGCTAGCTCGATTAGTTTTAGATGCTGGCGTTAGCATGCATCATTCAAACTACTGCAGTATCGAAGGAGAGTCTATTATTCATTGTATAGAAGGTGAGATCACGGTGAAAACACCCGAAAAGTCTATAAATTTACGCGAAGGACAATTGGTATTCCTAGACAGTCATATTAAACATGCGTTAAGTGGAGTCAAGAAGTCTGTAGTACTCCTGACCATTAGTTTGTCCTGACTAAACTATAAAATACCACTCGAAAGTAGCACTACCTAAGTATTTAAGTACTGGCTCACTTGCCTACTGATAATCAGGCTGAGAATTAACGTGTTGGGTTTATGCATATTTTTGCTTCAGTAGGCGTTCATAAATTGTCCGATTGTGAGATTCAATGTAAATCGCCAGATGATCATCAAGGCAGTTGATATCCTTGGACAGGTTCCACGATCGCCTCGACAATCGACTCATTTTGTCGCGGAACATTGCAAAACTTTGATTGATACTGAACAAAGGATCGCGCCCTAGTTTTTTCATTTCACCTTGTGCACTGACTGAGCCTTTAGCTCCTTTATGGCTGATATGCGTAGCATTTGGAAAATGGCGTTTGATAACGATCGGATAGTGTTTATGTTGATCGGTACGAAACACTACCTGTGCAGGGAGCTTGTTTGCCAGACGTTTGAATAAGGCCTGACGCTCACATCGACTATGGTCGGCCCGACGACCGTATTTTTTCACTGAGATAGTGGCTAACAGGCCAAATGCTGGTATTTGAGCGGTACTGTAGTCAATAACAATGCGTGTTTTCTCCTGCACGACTGTCGTGACACTCACCGGTTTGCATTTGGTGTGTTCGGCAGTGATCAGATCATCGAACTGCACCTTGTTAAAGGCACCGAATTCATTTTCGTACTCACTGAGTAATGCACGGTTTCGATCTCGTGCTTGGATCGCTAAAAACACCAGGCGACGGGCGATGGTGGTACGCGAGACCTTGAAATGCCGAGCTGCATCTCTTAAAGAGACCCGTTTGCATAGAAGGTCTCTCAGTGGCTCATTGATTCGCCTTTTCTTCTGTCGATAGCAATCAGAGAAGGTCGCTGCCGAGAAAAACCGGTCACAGGCCTTACAGCGAAAACTCTGAATTTTACGGGAATCGGATCGGCGAAAAAAGTGGCCGTTACGCACGATAGAGTCACTGCCAGCGCGGCAGTTGGGGCATTCAGGGCACATTCCGTGTGTTCCTGTTGATTTATATTTGTACTTATACCCTACTACAAAAATCGATCAGTAGCGTTGTGGGCCAGTAATTACTGTCACTGAGAGCGTTCAACTGGGGCGTGGACGAGAAAGCCACGCCTCTTTAAAAAAACTTCGCGTGGCACCTATTTAGATCGTGCGGTCGATCAAGACACTGATCATATACTTGGGCCGGAAAACGCAGAGATTACACTGGTTGAGTACGGAAGTTATGATTGTCCGAATTGCCGGGCTACTACTGAGGATATTGCGGAATTACGCGACGAATTTGGGGGGCATGGGACCAGCCTGCGCTAAGTGACGCGATTCGATGAACGCCAGGTCACCTTGCCCGTTCGGCCACACTCGATTTCATGCGCTGGGGGCCATCAGCCGGGATGCTCATGCTGATTGCGACGATGATGGCATTGTTATTAAGTAATTCAGCAGTCGCGCCAGCGTTCGCAGTGTTTGGAAAAATCACTGGAACTTACATTGGGAAATCTTGCAATTGAGATGTCTCTTCATCACTGGGTTAACGACGGATTATTCACGATCTTTTTTCTCGTTGTCGGCGACTCGCCTCTTCCTCATCATTTTCTGAAACCCAGGGCAGCGCATGATTAACATTACTCACTTCGAGTGATTCATTGCTCAAACAGCACTGTAAATGTAAACACTGAAATTGAACTATGTCTAATTTTTTAATTGTATATCTCCAATTAATCTAGTACCAATATTAATCATTAGGATATGCA
>CAZQOI010000017.1:0-47273 GCA_964594905.1 uncultured Granulosicoccaceae bacterium | reverse complement strand
ATCGATGATTCATTCGAGTCGCATGTACGATCTGGTTAAGTTGGGCAGGTTGGACGAAGTAGCGCCATAGTGGTCTGATACTCGAGCAACGGGTGGTGATTGGTGTCGGCGGTTTTGCAGTCATCGAGAATTTTGTCTGCTGAATTTTCGTCAGCAGCTGACAGTACTGAAATAAGGAGCGATGAAATTAAAAAGAAGAGACGGATGACGGCCCTGGAGAGTTTCATGGATAAGTCCTTTATCATGTTTGCGAATAGTGCGCTGCTACTCTCGGCAAATCGATCCTTTTGTTAAACCATCTTCGTAGTCACGAAAAAAGGCAACGCATTCATGGATTACGCCATCTACTGGTTTGCTGGCAGCCAAGGGTTTGAAATTTTCAACCCCTTGATCAAACATCCATTGTATTAATTTGTTACGTGCGTCATTCCAGGGATGAGCTTCACTGAATGGAAACTCCTCCAGGCTGAACTTGATATGGTCGATTTCATTCTTATGAGGTTCATATAAATCGATTAACACCAGGGCATATGGGAATTTATTCCCGGTCACGGCTGCCGTCAGTGCTGTCCGGCGTTTATAGGAGCGACCCTCGCAATGAGGACATAGGTCGACGCCAGGTGTAGCCCCGTTTTTCAATAGGTAATCAAATACTTCACGATTATACAAACTCACTGCACA
This sequence comes from uncultured Granulosicoccaceae bacterium, assembly GCA_964594905.1. Taxonomy (GTDB): domain Bacteria; phylum Pseudomonadota; class Gammaproteobacteria; order Granulosicoccales; family Granulosicoccaceae; genus Granulosicoccus. The sequence goes on along the minus strand of CAZQOI010000017.1, from coordinate 46,592 downwards.
GGCTAATGGTGTTTTATAGCGTGTATTACCAACTGGAAAAATTGTGTCAGGTGAGGCGCCATATTCGACCAATAGCTCGAAGTTCTTGGTTGTACGATCGTCTATAGCTGTGCACACGACATGATCACTCAATTTATTTCCGAGTATTGCTTCAGGATTGGCTCCTTTTTCGAGCAGTGATCGGGACAGTTCATAGTCGTCGTTCTTGAGGCTCTGAATCAACTGGCGATCCAGCGAAAGTTCAACTTTCGGTTCCTGAGCCGTTGCGCAGGCTGATAAAAACAGAAGCAGCGGTAATAGAAAACACTGAATGGATAAGGGGAGTTTACATTTCATGGCGATCCAGTCTGCGGTGGACAATTGGCGTCAATCAAACTCTGTAATGAATGAAGAACAGCGTCTATCCCATGATAGATGACCCAAGGCAATCCCTCTGCAAATCCACTGGCATTGGCATGTGCTTCGTTAACCCATGGAACATCTGGGTTAGGGATAGTGGTGTTTCGCCCATGGACTGATTGTATTTCGTCATGAACGATTGAGGGACTATTGGGCGGTCGGCCGGGCATGGACAGGTCCAAGTCATCTGCGAGTGTTTGAAGTGTGGTTAACGGATCTGATCTGGTATGTAGGTGGTTTATGTATTGATCAGAATTTCGGTATTCTGCTTCTACCCCATAAAGGAACGCGGAATCAGGTTGAAGCGCGGCTGCGTTAAAAATATGCGCCTGCCGTCTTGTCGTAAGAGCAGCAACCGTGGCAAGCCCCCCGCCTAGAGAGTGGCCTGTGAATTCCAGATGACTGCCTGCAGGTAGTTCGCTTAATACGTCTCTGGCCAAATTGACCGCTAGATCATACTGGCGAGCACGAAGCCCTCGGGCTTGATTGAAATTGTTATCCCAGTCATCGTTTAGCGGGTCATGAAATTGATCTGAATCCGTACCTCGAAACGCAAGTACATACCTGTTGTTCGCACTGTCATGGAATAGTTCGGCATCAAACCCATTGTCGTGAAAATCATTTCTATCCAGATTAAGAGAAGGCAAATCGGCTGGCATGAATCTCGTGTTGCAATGTCCCCTTCCAAGCCCATAAGCACAGCGAGATAAATGTGCCATTTCGAGATCGTTCTCTAATTCATCACACGTTTTTCCAGCAGGCATATTGCAGTACCGTAGCGTTCCAGCCTGAAGTCTTCCAAGCCACTCTCCAATACCACCCCTAGAGTAGTGTCTTTCAAACGCAGACGAACTGAAACCAGCTGTATGCTGCTCCATCTCTTCTGAGAGATGTACCATCAGAACAGCATCCTCGTAGCATGCTGATTCACCTCGGCTTAGTGCGTGAATTCGATTTGCCAGTGCTTTATCGGTGTCGCTTGTAACTGTTTGGTCATCGCAGGGGTCCAAGTTGCCTGTCAAAGCGCCAACTGCTAGTTCTCCAAGTGAGGTTTCTCCAACATGGATATTTGATACTTCACCAAGTCGATTAACAGTTACTTTGATAGGCGATGTTTGATCGTCATCTGTTAGAAAACCTTCGAACGAGTCGTGACCACCACGAAGTTTGTCAGAAGATTTTCTTTGCAAGGAATTCCAAACAGATTCCGAGAGCGAGGGTGTGCCCGAATGCTTGGGTTCTTTAGAGGTTGTCTCTTCATTATTTATAGTAGGAGCGACTGGTTCTAACTGTTTCTGGTAATCAGGGCAGTTCGTACAAGTAATAACAACACTCTGGTTGGATTTCTCATTACTGTCAATTGTCGGGCTTTCTATCCATTCATAGTTCGTGACTCGACCATCTGAATAAACGACTCTGGCCTCTCGTTTGCCATTTGTTTCATTTTCATCACGCGTTATTTTAAGCCCATTGTTTCGCTCATCCTCAATCCAGGAAGTAGCCAAACCTTCTGCATCATATGACCACTGACTGGATCTTCCGTCTGTGGTTGATTGTCGTTGTGTTAGGTGATTGAACCACGCAGGATCCTTGTACCCATAGGTCACACTGTCTTTATCTGGATAATCAACAGCAATCAGGTTTTCATCGTTACCGTACTTATAACGAATCGATTCACCGTTTGGTAGTACGACCGCGTCTATCGAACCTGCCGGTTTAACAGAATCATCGCTACCGTAATCTGGAAGGCGCGAGTCATTTTTGGTATAAACAAATTTCAGCACACCGCCACTCGAGTCGGTGATGGTATCGACGCGTCTTCGTTTGTAGTTCAATGTGAGGACTCCGCGCTGATCACCGAAATCCAACTCCACAAGATAAGACCCGCTGAAAGTGAATTCTCTTCCGTCTGGTAAATACCAGACACTTTTGTCACTAATTGCAAGTACGCCGTCTGATCGGTTATGTGGCAAATAAACCTTCGGTTTATCGGTACCGTCGACAACGATGAATTCGATCAATCGTCCATCGCTTTGTACGATGTTGAGTTTGTTTTCCGCAGGCCGAGTTAACAGAACCTGATAGGTATGTCGCCAACCTGGTCCGAAGCCGAGGTTGTAGTCCGCCAATGAACTGTTGTAATGCCGTACCAACGACAAACCAGAATTAAATGCACGGTAATCGATCTCGCGTTGATACTTGTTACCGCTGATGACATCTATCGGGTTACCAACGTGGTAAGGGATATCGGGCTGTATTGCTGAGCTACCAGGGTTTGATTCTGCTTCGCACGATGGAGCGCCAGCGTGTGGGATAGCGCAACTGGCGGATTGTGTAGAGGATTGATTTGAAGTAGGTAAAAAAGATTGGGGATCTTCGTTGCCCGTAGGTGTCGAATTTGCCAGCGTTAATGGAATATTACAGAACGTCAGTACAAGCAGTGATAACGTCGTAACGAATCGACGATGTAAGCGCTGGTGTTTTGGATATTGGGTGGTGGCTGATTCAGCTATTGAAAAATCCATTTTCGTCCTTACATATGCGTATTGCATGTTGGAATATATTCCTTTATTCCATTAGAGCATCCAATCCCGGATACTTTTTCTAAGTACAGATGCTAACGATTTACTCCATTCAAGTCCGCCATGGCTGTCGCAATTTCACACATTTGTATAAGCGTTAAGTAAAGACTTGAAAACGCTGTACAGAGCCACAGCTTATTAGTGCGCCGAGGTCTCATAGAGAATCGGACGCATTTCACATATTGCTTCTATCGGAGAATACTCAAATGAAATTCGATTTATCACCACTGTATGCAAACACTGTTGGCTTTGATCGATTTGGATCATTGCTTGACTCAGCCATGAGTGCAGAACGTCAATCTGCGGGCTATCCACCGTATGACATCGAGCTTGTTGGCGAAAACAAATACGCTATTACACTTGCAGTTGCAGGTTTCAACGAAAATGAAGTTGATGTTCAAGTTGAAAAAGGCGTCCTGAGTGTACGTGGCAAGAAAGAAGATGCAAAAAAGGATTCACGTTACTTGCATCGTGGCATTGCGACTCGCTCGTTCGAGAGAAAATTCAACCTTGCCGACCACGTTGAAGTTGTCAACGCACAAATGGACAACGGTCTGTTGAAGATTGCACTGCTTAAAGAGATTCCAGAAGCCATGCGGCCGCGGAAGATACCTGTCAGTGGTGTCACGCCAGTGATTGATAGCGAAACCGTCGAGGCTTGATCGCCTCATTCAGTTGATGCAAGCGGTGTACACTACACCGTTGTCAACGCAGTACTACCGAACGGGCCACCCAGTGTGGCCCGTTCGCATTTCAGTGCTCAGTTAGTCAGGACTGGCGAAAAGGATGCTACAGTAGATTACTGTAAAAATAAACAGTTATTTGAAAGCCATGTACTTAAGGCCTGATAGCGTCACCCGATGAACGAATCCCAGCGTGAATTTCTGGAGCAACTCGCCATGCGCATTCCCGCCCTGTTCGAGGCCATTTCACATGGCAATGTCAAAAGTGAATATATCATCGGGGTCCGTCGCATTGGCAGACGACAGGTTCGCCTGAAACTGGTCGCCGAGGTTGTCGAGCCAGGACAGAGCCCTTTGCATACGCACAGTGTGTTGAGATCGGTTGAGCCGGCAGCGGACTCTAATGGTAATGAAGATGAGGACGGAGCCGTATCTGGTAACGCCACTACTAACGCCACTACAACCGGTACTGCTGCTACTAAAAGGCGTAGTCCGCGCAAACGCTGACTATTTGTAGAGTCTTTGGTTCGGCTATAGGGTTGGAGCGAGTACGCCGCACCTCAAGTGTGCAGCGTACTCGCCCATTTTCCGCAGGGTAACTTAGCCGTTGCGTTCGTGTTCGATGAACTTGTCAGCGACACTTTTGTGGTCGATCACGTACTTTCCTGCAGCAATTTCAGCCTTGATTCGTTCGACTTTCTCTTTATCAAAGCGTCGATTGCTGTTCTTGTCAGGTTTAGTGAGGGTATCGCCAGGAGGGTCACTGGCATGACTAGACGCGTCAGCCTTGGTTTTTCCGCGGTTGCGGCGGGCGTCAGCAATATCGGTCACATTGCCGCCTGCCGGACTGCTCTGGTTGAGAGCCATTGTGTAAATCCTCTTGCGTAATCTTTAGTGCACCGCCCTATAAGGGAGTTCACTGATTATCTTATTTTTATAGTTTACCGCTGGTAGGTGCACTGAAAACGGGTTAAGCGACTGCCGCTATAGCCATTGTCCCGTGCTTACCAACGGATACTGCTGGGATCGGCGCTTCAAGCCGGAAGTGTAATTCCATCGGGCTGGACAGCTGGTCTTGTCACAATCCGGCGCGTTTTGAGGTCTGTGAATGCCACTGACGTCCCAGAGATAGAGGCACGGACAGAGATTGCAGATTAGACAGAGAAGGGACAATAATGTGTTTTACTCGTCAAAACTTTGTCTTATTGACAACTTCTTCTATTCTCTATTGACCCATACATATCAGACAACGGCCGCGGTGCGGAGAACGTCATAATGAGTACTAAGAAAGAAGCGCAAAAAATATTGATAGTCGATCAGGATGCGGACAGCGCCAAGCGCTTATCGCACCAGCTGCAATTCATTGACTATGAAGCGAAGATTCTGAGTTCACCGGATCTACTGGACAGTTTGCCTGGGGTCACGGACTACCAGAGTATTCTGGTTGCCAACTTTCATGGCATTGTTCCGTGGGTCGAAGCGCTCAAGGCAAAGCACGAAAAATGTCCGCCCATGGTTCTGTTGCTGGGCAACCAGCCTGCTGATCTGTCGGCGCAGGAAATCGAGTCGACCTTCGTTGGTTGCTTGAAGGCTGACATCCGCTACAGCGCGTTGTCGGATCTCCTGCATAAATCGGAAGTTCGCGGCACTGCTAATACGGTCCCATCGAAAGAAGGCACTCAAAACCCTGAGCTATTCCGTAGCCTCGTGGGTAACAGCCGATCAGTGCAACGTGTGCGCAAGATGATCGATCAGGTAGCGCCAACAGAAGCAACTGTTCTGATTCTTGGTGAATCCGGAACGGGTAAAGAGGTTGTAGCGCGAAATATTCATTACTACTCTAATCGACGCAACAAACCCTTTGTACCGATCAACTGTGGTGCTATCCCGGGCGAGCTGCTTGAGAGTGAACTCTTTGGTCATGAGAAGGGATCTTTCACCGGTGCTGTGGGTGCACGAGAGGGTCGCTTTGAACTCGCGGAAGGTGGCACGATCTTCCTGGATGAAATTGGCGATATGCCGTTAACGATGCAGGTCAAGTTGTTGCGCGTCATTCAAGAGCGTTCCTTCGAGCGTGTTGGTAGTAACAAGAGCATCAAGAGTGATGTGCGAATTGTTGCAGCGACACACCGTAACCTTGAGCATTTGATAGAGGACGGTACTTTTCGTGAGGATCTCTATTACCGGCTTAATGTCTTTCCCATCGAGATGCCACCACTGAGCAGCCGCGCCGAAGACTTGCCGTTACTGGTCAATGAGTTGATCACGCGTCTTGAACATGAGAAGAAGTCATCGGTTCGATTAACGCCGGCGGCAATGATGGCCTTATGCAACTACGACTGGCCAGGCAACGTACGTGAGCTGGCCAATTTGATGGAAAGGTTAACCATCTTGCACCCTTATGGTGTTGTGGATGCAGCTGATCTGCCACCTAAGATGGCGCCGCATGGCCGTGCTCTGAGTCAAAGTGGTGCGGAAAGCGAGAGTCCTTTGCCGTTGGTGCAGGGCATGCCGCAAGTCGCCTTGAACAACAAGCCACGTCTGCCGCGTGATGGTATAGATCTGAAACTGCACTTGACCGATATCGAGATCAGTTTGATAGAGCAAGCGCTTGATGAATGTTCTGGTGTGGTTGCGCATGCAGCAAACAAACTCAAGATCCGTCGTACAACGTTAGTTGAGAAGATGCGCAAGTATCAGATCCAGCGCCCGGAAGAAGTGTCTTAAGAGAAGCGGCCGAACAGAAGTGTCATAAAGTGACATGAGTACGCATTGAGTGTGGTTGTTGAAGGGCACTAGCGACCTTCATCACACTCAAACTGCGGCACGTTTCCCAATTCCATCGATCCAAGGGAACTAGACACCTTACAGAGGTGCTCTAGCGTTCCCTGTGGTTCGATGCTTGCTCGCCTCCAAGCCTCATGAACGGCGCTTATACCCAATGGTGAAAAACCGGGTGCGCTCAGAAGCTACACGGACGCGAATTTTGTACTTACTGTCTTACCAATCTTGGATTAACCATTGCGGTGTTGCGGGCGAATGAACATGCCTGGAACAGCCCGCGTTGCAGAGATGGAACCTCTTGCAGACAATGGACCTCGGCCAATACAGACGATTTCCATCGCTGGTGGTAAGGGTGGTGTTGGCAAGTCTAACGTTGCAGTCAATCTGGCAGCAGCGATGGGCAGCGAGGGCAAGTCCATTCTGTTAATGGATGGTGACTTCGAGCTTGGCAATATCGATACCTTGCTCAACCTCCGACCTTCCCACAACCTGTTGCACGTCGTTGGTGGTGAACGACGTCTGGACGAGATATTAATCAAGGGCCCAAATGGGGTCAGTGTTATTCCAAATGCAGCTGGTGTCATGGAAATGGCACGTCTGTCACAAATCCAGCACACAGATCTCATAAGACTGTTCAGTGATCTTGGGTCCGATGCCGACACACTTCTTATAGATAACGCTACGGGGTTATCAGAGAGCGTGCTCAGTTTTTCACGAGCAGCTCGTGAAGTGATCGTTGTTGTAAGTGATGAACCGACATCGATTCAGGATGCGTTCGCAACGATTCGTGTTCTGAATGAAAGTTGTCAGGTAAGACGGTTTCGCATAGTGGCGAACAAGACTGAATCTTCCAGTCATGGTTTGGATCTATATGCAGCGTTAACACGACATGCAGATCGCCACTTGGATGTATTGCTCGACTTTTGTGGATCAATTCCGTTTGACCCGCAATTGAAACAAGCTGTTTGCCAACAGCGAACGGTAGTAGAAGCTTTTCCAAGATCGCCGTCGGCGATGGCGTTTCGGAAATTGAGTTCGCGAATTTCTCGCTGGCCTCGACCCGATACGCCATGTGGACGAATAGAATTTTTTGTAGAGCGGTTGATACAAGCCGCCGAAGCCACTGGGTGAGATTGACAGCGTTATGAATGCACACGCGATGTATAACGAGGTAGAAACAGTTGACCCGGATGGACTGGTCGCTGCGAATGCCAATTTGGTAAAACGAATTGCATTTCACCTGATGAATCGCTTGCCGCCGAGCGTGCAGGCAGAAGATCTGATTCAGGCGGGTATGATCGGGCTGCTTGAAGCTGCGCGGCACTATGATCCGTCGCAGGGTGCAAGCTTTGAAACCTATGCAGGCATTCGTGTACGTGGCGCCATGCTTGATGAAATCCGTCGTTCAGACTGGACACCGCGCTCGGTACATAGAAAGTCTCGTGAAGCTGCAGAAGTTTTGCGCGATATCGAACAAACAAGTGGACGTGAAGCTAAGCCACAAGATGTAGCTGACCGTCTTGGTATCGAACTCTCTGCCTATCATCTGATACTCACTGAGAGTTCTGCAGCACACGTATTCAGCTTCGATCAACCAGATGAACATACCGGTGAGACTATCGCGCTACCACAGAGCGAAGAGTCAACGCCTGGCGAACAAGTTGAATATCAATCATTTCGAGAGGCACTTGCAGTGTCTATCAAAAATTTGCCTGAACGTGAAAGTCTTGTGATGTCCTTGTATTACGATGAGGATCTGAATCTACGCGAGATTGGAGACATTCTAGGTGTAAGCGAATCACGTGTATGTCAGATACATGGACAAGCGCTAGTCAGGCTGAAGGCCCGTCTGAACGAATGGACGCAACGCTAGGGCCTGATCGATGGTGACAGACGAATCACAATGGTATGTTCAGAAAGGCTCTCGGGTACAGGGACCTTTCTCAGCTAATGAAGTCGGACGATTCCTGCTTCTTGGTCGTGTCAGAAATACTGACAGGGTCAGCCGTGATGGTGAACTATGGGAACCGGTTACCCAAGTACCCGAACTGATACCCGAAGAATTGCTTGATCTTGATACCGATCAGGGTTGGCAGCGATTTCTCTACGCACGTACCAAAACAGACGAACGTGAGATCGATGCCAATGTCATGGTGGAACGCCGAACTGTGCCGGACGAGACTGAAGAGCAGTTGCGTGAAGAATGGTACGTTGAGCCGGAGCCGGTAGCTCAGAGCTTCTTGCCTTGGTCCTTGCTTGGGATAACACTTGCAGCGCTTGGCGTGGTTGTGTATCTCAACACGTCGACAGGTTTTCATCCCTGATCGTCTTTGCGTCACATCGTTGTCAGCGGTAATGCGCAATTGACGCCGTAATATTGACTTTTCCCTGTATCGCCTCAGCAAACTCCGCGATTGGTCCGCGCCTTGCAACTTGAGTTTCAAAGCTCATCGGGAGGCTTGCATGCCCGTCATGAATATTGATCAATCTGTTGTGACATCACAAGACGCTATGCGCGAGCAGCGTCTTGATGTTCAACTTCGTCAACTCGAGTTCAATGCCTTGTTGCATCGAAAGCTTGATCTTGACCTGTTGTTTGAGTGCCTGTTGACTGAGGGTCAGGCCTTCGTCGCGTTTGATGGTTTGCAGTACATCGCATCTGATTCGGGACATGATCTCCTGCTTGGCGCTTCCCGCCAACATCGCCAGCGATTTGAACTGAAGCTTGGTGATCGTAAACTGGGTGAAGTTATTCTGATGCGGGCCAAGAAATATTCATCACGAGAAGAGCGAGATGCGGAGCGACTTATTGAGAGTCTCGTCTATCCGCTCGATAACGCCTTGCATCACTACAATGCGGTACTGCGTGCAATGACAGATGGTGCAACTGGTCTACGCAACCAGAGTGCACTTGACCAACAGTTGCCCCGAGAGATTCGTTTGGTTCGACGTGTTGAAGAGCCGCTGTCTTTGATGCTCATTTCAGTCGACTATCTTGAGTCCATCAGTGAACATCACGGCAGTGATGTGGGCGAGCAAGCTTGGCAATCAGTGTCAGAAGCTTTAACGATGCGATTACGCCAGAACGATTATATTTTTCGAACAGAAGATGATTGCTTTTGTATTGTACTGAGCCAAACACCTCTCGAGGGTGCAATGGCACTGGCTGAGCGATTACGCCAAAAGGTGGATCGCTGCGTCAGTTATGACAATGTGCAGTTCGTATTAACCGCAAGTGCGGGTGTTACTGAACTGGGTACATTGGATGATGCCGATAGCCTGATTGACCGGGCGAGAGATGCGCTGAAAAGTGCCCGCACAGCTGGGCGTAATCAAGTGTGTTCAATGCCAGCGCCAGAGGGCGCTGATGGTCCAACAGCAGCCTGATCGATTTTTACGGTCACTGAAGTCAGCAAATACCCACACTCGGTTTTCGTTTCGGGTATACTTCGCGGCTCGAAGGCGTCAGGGCATCCCTGACGATTACAACGTCCCCTTCGTCTAGTGGCCTAGGACACCGCCCTTTCACGGCGGTAACAGGGGTTCGAGTCCCCTAGGGGACGCCACCTTTCCGTTGTATTCCCAATTTCAATTCTGAATCGGATTTCGCCTTGTTGCGGCGGGCTTTTTCGCGCTGAACGCGACGAATGGTTCGGCTGGCTGACACGCGTGCGCCCAGTACCAGCAAGCAGGGAGTCAGAAACAGCGTCAGCAATGTGGTGAAGGCCAAACCACCGGCTATTGCGCTGGCGAGTTGCGTCCACCATTGAGTCGATGGAGCACCAAATGACAACTCACGATTGATCAGGTCTACGTTCATCGCCAGTACCATCGGCATCAGCCCGAGTATGGTCGTAATCGCAGTTAGAAATACTGGCCTCGCCCTTACCGATCCAGTCAACAGGGCTGCATCTATAGCTCCTGCGCCATCACGACGATAACCGTTGTAGGTATCAATCAAAACGATATTGTTGTTCACCACAATACCGGCGAGCGCGATGATACCGATACCCACCATCACGATACCGAAGGTCTGACCAGTTATCAGTAGGCCAATCAATACACCCGATGTTGAGAAGATGATCGCACTTAAAATCAGAAAGGCCTGGTAAAGACTGTTGAACTGAGTGACCAGGATCAAGGTCATTAAAAAAATCGCCGAAACGAAAGCTGTTATCAAAAACACCATTGCTTCTTGTTGCTCTTCTGCCTCACCTTTGAAGGCAACTTCGATATCCGGGTCAATAGGGCCTGACTTAAGTTTCTCTTGCAATAGTTTTAATTGAGTATCCGGTAGAAAACCTTCTTCAACGTCAGCTTGCACCGTGATGACGCGCTTGGCACTGGCGCGATGAATGATGCCGGTCTTTGGTGCAGGGCTAACGTTGATAAAGTTCGAGACTGGAATCATACCCATGCTTGTTGCCACGCGAATATTGGCTATCTGATCAAGGTTTCGTTGGGCGATCGGATAACGTACGCGTATGTCCAGTTCGTCGGTTGCGTCATCCGGACGATAGCCGGCAACGCGAATTCCACTCGTGATCAACTGAATGGCATTACCGATCATGGCGATGTCAGCGCCAAAGCGAGCCGCTTCCTGACGGTCAACGGCCAAGCGCCATTCAATACCGGGCAGGGGGCGATTGTCGCTGACGTCGCGAAAGCCACCGACTTCGCGCATTGCACGCTGCATGGCCTCAGCGCCGTCATAGAGTTTGTCGAGGCTGTTTGCACTGATTTGAATGTTGATAGGCTTGCCACCGCCGTCAGGGCCACCTTCATTAGCCACGAACTCGAGTCTGATACCTGCGATGTCTGCCGTTTTCTCACGCATTTCTGCTTGAATCTCGACGGCCTTGCGGCGTTGATCCCAATCGATGAATTCCATCTGGATAGTGCCAATGGCATCTTCACTGGATTGGGAATCAGATGACTTGCCGGTTCGCGTGTATATCGATTCGACTTCGGGCATATCGATAAGACGTTGTTCAACGCGTCGCAGGATTGCATCCTGTTCGAAAATGGATAACTCACCCCTGGCACTGACCTGTAAGGCGATGGATTGAGGCTCTACATTGGGGAAAAACTCCACGCCTTTGCCGAGTACGCCATAGACAACATAGCTAGCTATCGTGAATAGCAGAACCGAGAACAGCACAGCAACGGGGTGGAGTAGAAAACGGTGCAGGAACTTAAGGTAAGTGGCTTTTGCACCGGTGGCGTTGTGATGCAATTGCGCAGCGTTTAATAGTTCGTCTTCCTGTGTTGTGATTGGCTGAGTCGGTTTGCGTCCGATGCTTTTGCCTATAACCGGGATAAAAACCAGCGCCATTGCCAGTGAGGCCAGCAAACAACTGATGACGGTAATTGGCATGTAACGCATGAACTGCCCTATCAATCCTGGCCAGAACAAGAGCGGGAAAAACACCGCAAGCGTTGTACAGGTAGATGCGATGACTGGCCACGCCATGCGCGTAGCCGCTTGTTGGTAGGCAAGCTCAGGGCTCATACCTTTATCGATATTTCGATCAGCAAGCTCTGAGATAATGATGGCCCCATCAACCAACATACCTACGACCAGTATCAGGCTGAACAGGACTACAACATTCATCGTGTACCCCAAGGTATAGATGACGAGAATGCCTGTCAGGAAAGAGCCGGGGATTGCAAAGCCAACCAGCACGGATGAACGTATGCCGAGTGCTGCCATGATTACTATCATGACCAGTACCACACCGGACACCACGTTATTCTGTAGGTCGGTCAGCATGGTCTGTGTTTCTTCTGACTTGTCTTGATGAAAACCGATTTCAAGGGTTGGCGGTAAACGTGGACGTTCTTCGTCGATTGCGGCACGCACTGCATCAATGGTTTCAATGATATTGGCGCCAAGACGTTTTTTTATTTCGAGTACAAGGGTTGGTTGACCATTAAGACGGGCGAAGCCTGTTGGGTCTTTGTACGTCCGCCGTATGCTTGCCACTTCGCCGAAGGTTACGACTGCTGTATCCGTTACCTTTACCGGAAGGGTAAGAATGTCTTCGATATTCTCGATAACCCCTGGCACCTTAAGCACCATTCGTCCAGCACCTGTATCGATAGCACCTGCGGCAACGAGCAGGTTGTTGTTGGCGATAAGACTAAATAGAGTCCCGAAGTCAACTTCATAGGTTTCCATGACTAAAGGGTCAACGATGACCTCCAGCACCTCCTCACGCTCGCCGGCAATGTCGGCTTCAAGTATGCCGGGCAGTGCTTCGAGCTTGTCCTTGAGTGCACGCGCAATGCGAATCAGTGTGCGTTCCGGTAGTGCGCCGGATAAACTGATATTGAGGACAGGGAATAATGCGACGTTGATTTCGTTGACTGTCGGCTCATCGGTGGCTGCTGGAAGTTGTGATTTCGCGGCGTCGACGCGTTCACGCACATCGGCCATTGCTGTATCACCGTTGAAACCTGCATCGAACTCGAGTAGCACCGATGCAAAGCCCTCGGTCGCCGTGCTGCTCATTTCCTTGAGCCCGGTGATGCTTTGCAACTCTTTTTCCATGGGTCTTACCAACAGACGCTCGGCATCTCCTGGTGAGATGCCATCGTGATTCATCGATACATAGACAATGGGGATTGGAACATCAGGCTCTGATTCTTTGGGGATGCTTTTGTAGGCAATAATGCCTGCGCCTAACAGGAACACAAGAACCATCACGACCGCACGATTGCGATTAAAGGCAGCCTTGATCAGTGTTTCCATGAGCCGGGTGCCTGTCAGCTACCTTGATCGACGCTGAGTTGTGCTTCAACGACTTCACCGGTAGTCACGAAGCCTTGTCCCAGAGTTATGACACGGGTGCCAGCCGCAATGCCTGTTACCCACGCACCGTCAAGTGTTGTGCTTTCAAGCACTACCGGTACAAATTCAACGGTGTTGTCATCGGACACGATCTTTACCCCTAGGGCTCCGTCATCGTTAAGCACGAGGGCAGATGGTGTCAGGAATGCGGCTTCTATGTTTGCAACCGGAATAATCACAGACGCGCTGACACCTGCAGCGATCGATCCGCCAGGGTTCTCGACCTTGGCTTCGACTTTAAAACTGCGTGATTGTGAATCAGCAACAGAAGATATATACGTTAGTTTGCCTGGCAATGACGTGCCAGTGATGAGGTTAACGGTTACTTCCTGGCCAACTTCGAGAGATTCGACAGTTTGTTGTGCGGCTTGAGCACTCACTTCAAAGGCACTGTCATCAACAAGTTCCGCCAGAACGTCACCGTGATCGGCGAGTGCGCCTTTCGACAAGGGCAGGTCGTTCAGGATGCCGCTGAACGGGGCGCGTATTTGAGTATTGGCAATATCCAGTTCAATACTGGCCAGCACCGCCCTCGCTGCCTCTAGCTGGGCTTCGGCTTGTTCGAGTTGTAACCTCGATTGCAAACCTTGTTGTTTCAAAGATGCTGCTGCCTGCTGGGCACTTTCTGCACTCTTGACAGTCGCTTGTGCTTCTCTTAACGAGTTTTCACGGCCACCGGGATCGAGTGTCAGCAGCAGATCACCGGTAGTGATTCTGCTGCCCTTGAGCATTGGCAAGCTTTGCACAGTGCCGCTGGTTTCGGCGCGTATATGCAGGTGCTGTATGGGTTCGAGCTGTCCTTGTAAAATCACCTCGCGCGACATTTTGTTAAGCTCGATCTCAAGCACTTCGACGCGCATGACGTCCTCGCTCGTGGTGATGCTTGCTTTCTTGTCACGGTCTTCCGAGCGCAGCATGCCACTGGCCATCCAGAGGATAAGGACAATGATGACCGCGCCTGCTGCCAGCCACGAAGTTTTCATGGATCGCATATTTTTGGCGAGTTAAACTGTATCGACGCTAAAGTATAGACCGCCGAACAATCCGACCGTTGGAACAAAGTGAGAGAACTCGTCAAAACATTCGTTAGCAGGCAGCAATATTGTCCTGGAAAATCGATCGACAATCACGTACTGACAGCGCTTACGCTTATTTCCGTGTTGTTTCTGCATGCCTGTGCCACACCGGTGTCATCTCTTCGTTCGATGGCGGCTGAAAATCAGTTTGTCGAAACTGAGGTCAGGGCAGGTGGTTATGCGCTGACTGTCTTCAAGAATAATGTTGCCTACGAGGATGATGCAGAATCTAACGTGTTGCATGTGTACCTGGAAGGCGATGGTTCCCCCTGGATGTTTCGTACCATTGTTATGGCTGACCCCACACCCAGGCGTCCTTTGATGCTGTCGTTGATGAGTATTGATACGGCTCCGTCTGTCTATTTAGGGCGTCCTTGTTATAACGGACACGCAGACGATGAGGGTTGTAACAGCGATCTATGGACATTTGGTCGTTATTCAGTAACGGTTGTGAACAGTATGGCTTCTGCAATTCGAGCACTGGCCAAACGTCAAAACGCCAGTGAAGTCTGGCTGTTTGGGCATAGTGGGGGCGGAGCTTTAGCGATGTTACTGGCAGCTGACTTAAACGAGGTAAGTCGAATCATTACTATCGCGGGAAATCTGGATACCGATGCCTGGACTTCCCATCATCGGTTTACGCCGCTGTTCAGTTCGCTTAATCCGGCGCGACAACCACCGCTACGTGAATCTGTGTCGCAATGGCATTTTGTCGGCTCAGCAGATGGTGTTATTCCACCAGAGATTGTGCGACAAGTCATCATGCGGCAAGCACAAGCAGAAGCGTATTCACTAAATGGTTTTACTCATGGCTGTTGTTGGGAGAGCGTGTGGCCCAAGATACTGCAAGGCTTGGCATTGAAGCCGCCTGCTGCCATGCCAGGTAATCAGTTTAAATCTAGAGCTCAGATAACAGACGCTTTGGGTAGTCTGTAAATATACCGTCGACACCCATCGCGAAGAGCTTTTTTGCGGCGCTTGTGCGGTTAACTGTATAACAGTACAAACCGAGATCGCGTGACTTGATATGTGCAGCGCTTTCCTTGTCCAGGCGACCAGCGTGTGCATGAACATTCTGGCAGACGTATAGATCGATGAGTTCGTCGACATTACTGGGAATGCCTTCAACGAGTAGCCCACGTGGAATTTCCGGTGCCATATCTCGAGCAAAGCCTAGTGATTGCTGACTGAAACTCGAAAAAACCAATGGCAAATTTTCTGGCCATGCCTTAAGCATGATGTCAGTAATCGCTTTACAGGTTCGTTCTTCGAAACCTTCACGGGGTTTTATTTCGAGGTTGAGTCCCAGCTGGTGTTTGATCAATAAATCGATCACGGCACTGAGTCTGGGTAAGGGTTCGTTTTCGTAACCTGCCATGCCTTTGCCAGCAGTAAGTTGATCAAGCTCTTGTGCTTTGAAGTCAGACAAATAGCCGCGCCCTGAAGTGCATCGATTGAGCTTATCGTCGTGGTGAACAAAGGGTACGTCGTCGGCGCTTATGGAAACATCAATTTCCACACAAACAGCACCGTGTTCTGCGGCCAAAACCAGTGCGCCGAGCGTATTTTCTGGAGCGTCGCCAGAGGCACCACGATGGGCAATTACTTTTGCGAGTTCAGCGCTGCGAAGCGATCCGCCATCAGGGGTGCGGCTTGACATGATCAGCCTTGGCTTTGTTCGACAGGTACGGCAATAAGCTCGACAGGGACAGCGCGCCAGACATCCTGTTGCTGACTGCGCAGAAACTCCTGACGCTGGCGCTCATACTCATGATACTCGTGTGCATAGGTGCGCAAGCAGAAATCCTCGAGATTGTTAAGTTTACAATCCTCCACCCTGAGCGCTTGGTAGGCTGCGCGCTTCATCTCTGTATGACTACAAGCCGTTTGCCCGAGGATGACAATCACTAGCAATGGCGCGTACCGCTTCATCTTTCTCATATTTCTCGCACAGTTGCCAGTAAGCAAGAGGGTTGAGAGGTATAGGTAGGGTTTCGGACCAATGCAAGGTCGTTTAGTGCCTCTGGCACGATGTTTTTTTACGGCGCATTGTTATCACGCAATGTTTCAGCAACTGATGACGCGGAGTGCGCATAACTGCGTTTAGCGTGCACTATCGGTGTCAATGGCTCGTCTACACCGGATAAGCGCGTTACACTCGGTTTATGGCTCTTCCTAGAACAAACCCTGTGCCGATCAATGCTGCCGATGCGCAAGCGATGTTGGTTTCTGCCAATCGTGCCCTTGATGCGGCTCGCGACGTGACATTGCACTATTTTCGTCAAACCGTTGATGTGCACAACAAGGCGGGTGGCGAGGCATTTGATCCTGTGACGATCGCGGATCGCGAAGCGGAACTGGCCATACGCGATGTATTGGCACGGGATTTTCCTGACATTGGTTTCTACGGTGAAGAGCATGCGCCCGAATATGGCGATAGCGGTTTACTGTGGGTTGTTGATCCTATAGATGGTACCCGCGCTTTTGTTAGTGGCATGCCAATGTGGGGCACACTTATCGGATTGTTTGATGGGCAAAAAGTCGTTATGGGCTTGCTTGATCAAGCGGTTCTGGATGAACGCTATATCGGTTTCAATCAGCAAGCAACAATGGTGTGTCGTGGTGCAACGCAAACTCTGACAACTCGCACTACTACAACTCACTTAAACGAGGCGACGTTTTACTGCACGACGCCCGACATGTTCAAAGATGAAAAGTCAGCGTCACGTTTTAGAAAACTACGTGATGCGGTCAAGCTTGTACGTTATGGCGGCGATTGTTACGCCTATGCATTGCTCGCCCTTGGTTTTGTCGATGTCGTACTCGATACCGATTTGAAACCTTATGATATCGCAGCCTTAATGCCGATCATTGAAGCTGCGGGTGGTGTGGTCACAGATTGGAACGGTGGCGATGCTGTCGACGGAGGGCAAGTGGTTGCCACGGCGTCGAAGCATTTGCATAAACAGGTTCTGGAAATTTTGGCGAGTGGTTAATCAATAATCTGTAAACGAAAACTGTCACTGACCTCACCACCTCGACCATCATAAGCAGTAACAGTCACAATCCAGCGACCTTCATTTTCATCCGTAGCTTGACCACTTATTACGCCGTCGTTCGATATAAAAACATCGTCGGGTAAGCCTGTAGCGAAAAATTCCAAGTCATCACCGTCTTCGTCTTCGAAGTGTTGTGTAATCGCGAATTCGAATTCGTCCGATACACGCCGGTTAGGAATATCTTCGGCTGTCGGTGCCGTGTTTGGTGTATTGCCCGATTGAACTCTGATTAGAAATGATTCGCTGATCTGATCAATATTGTCAGATGCGGTGACAGTGACACGCCAGGTGCCTGTTTCATCTTCTGTTGGTGACATCTGCAATGTGCCATCGCTAAGCAATTGCATAGAACCAGATTCAGGGAAAGAGGACGGCGTTGCGAAGAATGTGAGTTCGTCACCATCGGGGTCAAAGAAATAGTCTGCGACATTGAAGTCTTCGAAGGGTGCTTCGTCAAGAGCCAAGTTTATATCAGGGATAGTGCTACGTTGTTGAGGAGCTGAATTAACGGCAACAACTCGCAAGCTTACGGTCGCTTGTGTTGATTCATTGCCATCACTCAGTGAATAAATGAAGAAGTCTTCAATAACGCCTTGTTCATTCATCGGCGCATCTTCACGTGCCTGATAGTAAAAGCTGCCATCGGTAAAGAGTTCAAATGCGTTGGCATATTCTGGCGCACGAACCGCAATTGGATCTACTTGCAAAGGGAGATTGCGCGCATCATCGTCGTCAAAGTCGTTTGCGAGCACACTGTTTTCAGCATCCGCTGGAACAAACAGCCCATCAATCAATGGCACCAGGTATTCGTTATCAACAGCGACTGGTGGGTCGTTTATGGCAATGCTGCAGATTGTCTGTCGGCGTTGGGTTTCCTGGCCATTCTCATCAGTTGCAGTCAACAAATATTGTTCTGCAGCTGAAAAACGCATGCTGGGTATTTGAAAACTGAAACTGGTGGAACCACCGCTTGAGTTTTCTTGTATATCTACCTGACAGTCGTCCTGATCGGCGCAGGCCTCGTCAAAAGACTGAAAAGCGTAATTGACATCAAAATCTGGATTTATAAGGCAGGCATCAAGATTTCCGGGTCCTTCCGAACGCCATTCCCAATCGCTGAGAGTCTGCCCCGTACCCACTAGTTGTGCGGAGGTAGGCAGTTCTTCAATTAGAACCAGGGTGTCGCCATCGGCTAGCGGATTGATGATATTGCTGCGTTGCAGGCCCGTGGAGTCCACCCAATCACAGGCGGTTAGCGGAATCACAGAGAGAGCCAAAAGCAGTATTTTTCTTATTATTTTCAATTTTTTCGTTCTGCGGCGAAATTGTGACCCAGTAGCTTAACTGCTAGGACAGGATTTTCCGTGGTGTTGCTCTCAAAGCCTGTCGATGTAAAACACCCCCGAGCACACTTCCGGTGGTTAATTTCACGGTAATATGGGGTTCTTCGGGTGAATTGCCGCCTGAGTAGCATCGCGCCGCTTTGCTGGCGCACGATGGGGAACCCGTGAATTTGCAAGATCATCATCTGGTACTGGCCTTGTTAGCTTGCGTGGCTGTCGTTGGACTCGCGATTGGTTATTGCGTCGAGGTGCTTCGCTCTTCCTCGCGTGAAGCCAAATTAAACGCATCCTGGGATAAGGAGCGCGAGCAGTTAAACGCTGCTATCGAACGGCAAAAATCAACTACCCAGTCGCTCATGACTGCCGAAAAACGGGCCTCCGTTGATTCCAAACAAATGTCACAGGAGATACGCAGCAAGCACGATGCCTTAGCTGTACATGTTGAAGTGCAGGCAAGAAAAATTGCGAACCTGGAAGCCGAACTCAGGGCTGCCGAAGAGCAAAACGTTAAACTCCAAAGCGACTTTGCCGGCTATAAAACCAACAAAACAAAAGAGCTCGAAGTTCTTCGCGCCTATCAAAGAAAACACGTAAGCGGATCCGTAACAGCTGATGATGTTAACAAGCCCGTAGTAAGTAAAAATTCTTCAACGCGAGATGTCAGCTTGCCAGTGTTAAGCAAGCGGGTAGTCAGTGACCGAGCGGTTGGCGGCGGCGCTCCTGTTGGCGAGCGGCTTGCGAGTAGTTTGCATGCGAAGGTGGATGTGCCACGAGTTTCTCGAAAGCGTGCCATCGCTGGATCCAGTGGCTTCACCGCTTCGATTTTGGATGCGGATATTCCAATGCTTGCTGAATCTGAGTTATCGAATTCAGAAGGCGAGCTCGATTTCGCCGCACTGCTTGCTGGCGACGAAGGCGTTGTAACGGGTGGGTAAAGCCCACGAAAAACCAATGTGGCACCAGTTGTTCAAGCTGGACTCGAAAAGTGGTCAGAGTCTGCAGTCACAACTTCGTCAAGCTCTGGTCAAGGCCATCCTCGATGGTCGTATTCCGGTGGATGTTGCCTTGCCTTCTTCACGCGAGCTATCGCGGCAATTAGGTGTTGCCCGCAATACGGTAGTGCTCGCCTATCAGCATCTTATTGATGAGCACTATCTGGATTCACATGAGCGGCGAGGTTATTTTGTTAACCCGGATATTCTCGGTGGACGAGTTGATACCAAACCACCGTTAAAACCTGACAACGATACGTTTGCTGATGAAGCAGGTCCTGAACTCGCCGTTGACCTTCTCGATCAACGTAATATTGTCAGGCCTTACAACTGGCAGCAGTTCGAATACCCGTTTATCTATGGTCAAGTTGATCCTGAACTGTTCCCGGTCAATGATTGGCGCGAAGCTTGTCGTTTGTCCTTACGTGTTGATGCAATCAGTCGCTGGACTCAGGATCGTGTTGACCATGATGATGATCTGCTTGTCGAGCAAATTCACACAAGAGTATTGCCAAGACGCGGAGTCTGGGTCGATAAAGACGAGATTCTGATAACAACCGGCGCCCAGAATGCCCTATTTCTAATTGCGCAATTGTTATTGAACCAAGATTCAGTTGTGGGTCTGGAGGATCCTTGCTATGTGGATGCACGTAATATTTTCTCTTTATTCAGCAAGCAACGCATTCCATTTCCTGTTGGTGATAAAGGCGTTATTACAGATGAAAGGTTACAGCAGTGCAAATTGATTTATGTCACGCCCAGTCATCAGTGTCCAACAACGACCACTATGCCAATGGAAGCGCGCAAGGATTTGTTATCTGAAGCGTCACGCCATAACGTCACGATAGTTGAAGACGACTATGAAAGTGAGCTTAACTTTGTTGGTAACCCGACACCTGCACTTAAGAGTCTTGATACAGAGCACAAAGTAATTTACGTGGGCAGTTTGTCAAAGACCCTGGCACCGGGTTTGCGTATAGGGTTTATGGTTGGGCCACGTAAGTTTATTAAGCAAGCCAGAGCGTTACGTCGCTTGATGTATCGACATCCGCCGACTAATACACAACGCACCGTGGGGCATTTTCTTGCACTTGGCCACCACGATTCAGCACTTTTGCGTCTGACTCAAGCCTACAGAAAACGTTGGCAACTGATGGATGAGTCGCTCAAGCGGCATGCGCCTTTCTCGTCCACGGCTCCGACCTTTGGTGGTTCGTCTTTTTGGGTAAGTCTGCAAGAGAATATCTCAGCTCAAGCACTTGAGACAAAGGCTGCTGAAAATGGAATCGTGATCAATGCAGGCGACAATTACTTTGCAAGTCGCGATGGTCCACGCAATTTTTGCCGACTTGGTTTTTCATCAGTTAGTAACGATAAAATCGCACCTGGAATCGAACGTCTAGCGTCGTTAATCGCTGGAATGTGAAGCCTGTCTATACTGGTACGGCGCCATTTCTGGCATTGGTACTAGCCCGAATTCAGTTGTATCACTAAGGTGGTACAGATAACTTTTAAGAGGATTGTGTAATGGCACGAATGACGCCAAGTGAAGCCTTTGTAGAAACGTTGGTCGCCAATGGTGTAACCGACATTTTTGGCATTATGGGTTCTGCGTTCATGGACGCGATGGACATCTTTGCACCTGCTGGAATTCGTCTGGTTCCTGTTGTGCACGAACAAGGTGCAGCCCATATGGCCGATGGTTACTCACGGGCGAGTGGTCGTCATGGTGTTGTGATTGGTCAAAACGGACCAGGAATCAGTAACTGCGTAACTGCGATGGCGGCGGCCTACTGGGCGCATTCACCGGTTGTCATGGTCACACCTGAAACCGGCACGATGGGTATGGGGCTTGGCGGTTTTCAGGAGGCCAACCAACTGCCAATGTTTCAGGAATTCACCAAGTACCAGGCACACGTTAACAACCCGAATCGAATGGCTGAGTTCACGGGCCGTGCTTTCGATCGCGCCATGTCGGAAATTGGTCCAACTCAGTTGAACATTCCACGTGATTACTTTTACGGCGATATCGATGTCGATATCCCTGTGCCAATGCGTCTCGATCGCGGGCCGGGTGGAGAGAAGGTATTGGCCGAAGCGGTAGAGCTACTATCAAAAGCCAAATTTCCGGTCATCCTGTCTGGTGGCGGTGTTGTCATGGGAGACTCGGTACAAGACTGTATTACCTTGGCTGAGCGTCTAGGCGCACCGGTTGTAAATAGCTATTTGCACAATGATTCTTTCCCTGCCAGCCACGATCTTTGGTGTGGTCCGCTTGGTTATCAAGGTTCGAAGGCTGCCATGAAGCTCATTAGCCAGGCTGATGTCGTGATAGCGCTGGGTTCACGTCTAGGGCCATTCGGCACATTGCCTCAGCACGGTATGGACTACTGGCCAAAAGATGCCAAGATCATCCAGATCGATGCCGATCACACCATGCTCGGTTTGGTTAAGAAAATTTCTGTTGGCATTTGTGGTGATGCTGGTGCCGCTGCACAAGCTTTAGTGTCGCGCATGTCAGGTAAGGATCTCGCCTGCGATTCCACCAAAGCGGATCGAGCCAAGACCATTGCTACTGAAAAAGCGAACTGGGAAAAGGAACTCGATGATTGGAAACATGAAAAGGATGACTTCAGCCAGGACATGATCGCTGAAGCAGAGAAAGAAGCTGGTAACTGGCTAGCACCACGGCAGGTTCTGCGTGAACTTGAAAATGCGATGCCGAAAGATCATATGGTCTCGACTGACATCGGTAATATCAATTCGGTAGCCAAC
The DNA here is from genome assembly GCA_964594905.1 of uncultured Granulosicoccaceae bacterium. GTDB lineage: Bacteria > Pseudomonadota > Gammaproteobacteria > Granulosicoccales > Granulosicoccaceae > Granulosicoccus. Next base: position 24,046 of record CAZQOI010000017.1, on the reverse strand, counting down.
AGTTATTTGCGTTTTGATCGTCCGCGCAGTTTCTTTGCTCCCATGAGCTTTGGTAACTGCGGTTACGCTTTGCCCACGATGATCGGTGCAAAATGTGCGGCTCCTGAGCGTCCTGCGATTGCCTATGCGGGTGATGGTGCCTGGGCCATGAGCATGACCGAGGTCATGACAGCGGTTCGTCACGATATTCCTGTGACAGCGGTTGTTTTCCATAATCGCCAGTGGGGTGCTGAGAAAAAGAACCAGGTAGATTTCTACGGTCGCCGATTTGTAGCTGGCGAACTGGATTCACCAAGCTTTGCCGAAATTGGTCGCTCCATGGGTTCAGAAGGAATCCAGGTCGACGAGATGGGTGATGTTGGCGCAGCATTGAAGAAGGCCGTTGACATGCAGATGAACGATGGCAAGACCACTGTCGTTGAAATCATGTGTAACCGCGAACTCGGCGATCCGTTCCGACGTGATGCGCTGTCCAAGCCAGTCCGTCATCTGGCGAAGTACAAGGACTTCGTTTAATCCAGCGGTTGAGTAGGCCTGCACTAAGGCCAGCAGCAAGGTAAGACCGGTGATACCATCGAGGTATCACCGGAAATCAAAGACTGACTGCTATGACTGTTGCATTTATTGGCCTAGGCGTCATGGGTTATCCCATGGCCGGTTATCTTGCCAAGAATGGCCTCGACGTTCGCGTTTACAACCGAACCAGTGCTAAGGCCGACAAATGGGCCAAAGAATATGGCGGCACTGCCTGCGCAACGCCAAAAGAAGCCGCGAGTGGAGCAGACGTTGTTTTCGCCTGTGTCGGAAATGATGACGACCTTCGCTCTGTTGTGCTTGGTGATGACGGTGCATTTGCCGGTATGGCCAAAGGCAGTCTGTTTGTTGATCACACCACAGCGTCTGCAGCGGTTGCCCGCGAGCTTTATGTAACAGGTAGCGAAAACGGTATTGCCTTTTTAGACGCACCAGTTTCGGGTGGGCAAGCCGGTGCTGAGAATGGTCAGTTGACCGTGATGGTCGGTGGCGATCAAGCAGCGTTTGATACGGCTGAACCCCTGATACAGCATTTTGCAAAATCAGTACGTCTGCTTGGCGACAGTGGGGCCGGACAGCTAACCAAGATGGTCAATCAGATCTGCATTGCAGGGCTGGTACAAGGTCTGTCAGAAGGCCTGCATTTCGCCGAATGTGCCGGACTTGATGGTCGCGCGGTTATTGATGTCATATCTAAAGGCGCTGCCCAGTCGTGGCAGATGGAAAATCGTTTTGAAACGATGCTTGATCGTGAGTTTGATCATGGCTTTGCCGTTGATTGGATGCGTAAAGACCTCGGTATCGTGCTTGACGAAGCGAAACGCAATCGAGCGAGTCTGCCGGTGACGTCTCTGGTCGATCAGTTTTACGCGGATGTGCAGGATATGGGCGGGAATCGCTGGGACACCAGTGCCTTATTGGCGAGGTTGCCGAAGCCGAAAACGTGATGTAAATCACGTTCTTGCATGGTCATGTTTGATGGTTCACCTGTAATCGGTTCAGCTCACTTGGGCTGAGCCCGATAAACAGTGAATGAACGTCAAACGAATTCCTACCATGCGCACGCCTCAATGGGTTTTGCTTGCTGCCGTTGCCTTGTCAACAGTTGTGTTAGCCGCTCCTGGCAGTAATACACCCTGGAATCGGCTGACGACATCAGATGCCAGTACTGCTACACCTCGACACGAAGCTGCTTCGGTCGAAGTAGGTGGCAAGTTATATTTACTTGGTGGTCGTAGCGAACGTCCGGTTGAAGTGTTTGATCCGGCAACTCAATCATGGCGTGTTATTGGCCCTGCGCCGCTTGAGATAAATCATTTCCAGCCAGTGGTTTTGGGTACCAAGATATACCTTGTCGCGGCTTTTACTGGTGGTTACCCGAACGAGACCAACGTGCCAGACGTGCACGTGTTTGATACGGCTACTGAAACCTGGTCTACCGATGGCGTTATACCAGTTGATAGAAGACGCGGTGGTGCAGCTGCCGTTATTTTCGGCGGCAAGATTTATATCGTAGGCGGTAACAACATGGGACATAACGGTGGTGCTGTCAGTTGGTTTGATCGCTTTGACCCAGCTACTGGCGAATGGGATATCCTGGACGATGCACCTAATGCTCGCGATCACATGCAAGCTGCACTGGTTGGCGACAAGCTTATTGTGGTCGGTGGTAGGCAGTCGACACAACCCAACCCCTTCATCAATACTGTTTCAGCAACTGATATCTATGACTTCACGACAGGAACCTGGTCGAGTGGTCTTGATATTCCAACGGATCGCGCGGGGGCAATGACTATTGCTGCAGGTTCTGAAGTGATTGTTGCAGGTGGTGAAGTTGATCAGGTCACTCAGGGGCTAAAAACAGTTGAGGCCTATCATGTGCCGACCAACACCTGGCGATCTCTCATGGACATGAATGATGGACGTCATTCCGGTGGTGGCTCAGTTATCGGTGATACTTTTCATATTGTCTCTGGTAGCCCGAACAGAGGTGGCGGACAATTCGACTCACATGAAACGTTGGCCTTGAATCTTAATGCCGATCTTGATTCAGATGGTGACGGTCTTTCAAATCAAGATGAAATCGATGTGTATGACACTGATGTCAACAACCCCGACACCGATGGCGACGGTCTTGACGATGGTGACGAAGTTGACTTAGGTACTTTGCCGAACGTTGTTGATACCGACGAGGAAGGTCTCAACGATGGAGAGGAGGTCAATACACACGGTACCAACCCGCTGAGTAGTGATACGGACTCGGATGGTGTGGACGACCATGCGGAACTGACAGTTCATCAAACTAACCCATTGAACGCAGATTCAGATAATGATGGTTTGAACGATGGCGCTGAAATCAATACACATGCAACCAACCCACTTGACGCTGATACCGATGCAGATGGCGTTGACGACCTTGCTGAATTGACAGTTCATCTAACCGACGCATTGAATGCGGATTCGGATAGCGATGGTCTGAACGATGGAGAGGAAGTCAATACGCATTCGACTAACCCACTTAGCACTGATACTGACTTGGATGGCGTGGACGACAACGCCGAACTGACGGTTCATCAAACTGACCCCTTGAACGCGGATTCAGATAACGATGGTTTGAATGATGGTGCTGAAATCAATACACATGGCACGGATCCTTTGCTTATCGATACCGATCTCGATACATTGAGTGATGCCGCTGAAGTGAATGAACATCAGACCAATCCTCTGAGTGACGACAGCGATTCCGATGGATTGGCGGATGCGGCTGAGCTTACTGTGGGAACGAACCCGCTAGATGCCGATTCTGATGATGATGGGATTCTTGATGGTGACGACGATTCACCCCTTCCAGAAGCAAGTAGTGGTGGCGGCGGAATCTCATTTGCATTTGTTTTAATATTGCTTGTTGCATGCATGCGTCAAAATAATGTCAAATTAAAACATTGAATTTCGTAACTTAATACCCAACGACCGTTGTAATCTCCGGCTGACAGTTGGACAATAGCGTCCAGAAAATGGTCTTTCGCCTTGCTGAACCCGGAGTCTCCCTGTGTCAATATCGTTTCGCACCTTTGCGGCTGTCCTGGCTGGTAGTTCCTTAAGCCTATCTATTACTGCTACTGCACAACAAATAGACAATACAGGTGTTTTACCCGATGCCAAACCGGGTGAGTGCTATGCAAAGGTTGTGACTCCTGCAGAGTTCTCAACAAGAACCGAAGAGATCATCATTCAATCAGCGTCCGAACGCATCGAAACCATTCCTGCGAAGTACGAAACGGTTGAACAAACCATTGTCGTCTCGGAAGCTAGTCAGAATCTTTCTGTTGCTCCTGCACAATTTGAATCTACTGTAGACAATGTTGAGATTAGCCCTGCGGAATTAGTCTGGACACGCGCTCTATCAAGTCAACTTATTCCAGCAAGCCCAGGTGCATTGGATGGTATCGCTGCATCGGGTGTCGATCTTGACGCCGTCGAAACCGGAAGCTGCTTCCGAGAGTACTTTACAGAGGCTGAATACGAAAATGGAATTCAGCAAGTCATGACCCGTCTGGCGTCTGAGACGATCACTGTTGTACCCGCCGAATATGAAACGGTTGAGCAGCGAGTGGTTGTCAAGGAAGCATCTACAGAAGTAATTGATGTACCTGCGGTCTATAGAAGTGAAACCGAGTCGGTTCTTGTTGAACCTGCGCGCAGCGTTTGGAAGAAGGGAACAGGCCCAATTCAACGTATCGATAACACCACGGGTGAAATCGTGTGCCTGGTTGAGTTACCTGCTCGGTACGAAACGATAACCAAAACTGTTCTCGATTCGGCAGCAACAACCAAAACAATAGAAATTCCGGCGGTGTACGAAACTATCAAGGTAAAACGTTTGGTTCGCCCGGCTTCTCAACAGCGAACTGTCGTACCAGCTGAGTTCACTAACATCGACACACGAAGCAAGGTGTCAGATGCGAAATTCTTTTGGCTAGCCAAGGGTACTGCGGCTGATGAGAATGCCAAATATACTGGACAAGAGGTTTGTTTAACTGAAAGTCCTGCTAGCTACACGTCGGTGAAAAAATCGATCGTAGCGTCAGCCGCATCAGTTGAAGTGTCAGAAGTACCTGCGCAGTACCAAACCATCAAAATTCAACAATTGGTATCACCGGCATCTGAAGTTCGTACCCCGATTCCAGCCAAAACCAAAACAGTGACTACCAAGGTTCAGATCACTCCACCGCGTTTGGAATGGCGTCCTGTATTGTGCGAAACCAATATGACTCCAAATATCATTAGCTCACTACAGCGTGCTTTACAACGTGAGGGCTATGATCCTGGTCCTATCGATGGCGTTGTCGGTAGCGCAACTCTGGTAGCTGTGCAGCAGTATCAAGAAACTAAAGAGCTTGACCAGGGTGGCATCACTTATGAGACCTTGAAAGATCTCAAGGTCAGCCACTAGTTCTTATCGGTTCTTATCCAACTGGAGGGAACAAGCGCTTCTCTCCAGTTGGTACCTAGTGATTCGACTCGCGCCAACCAATCCTGCCATGCCTCTTCAATTGGGGCGCTAAAAAACCACGTGAACATTACCGTGGATAGCATCAGCAAGCTCAATAGGAATTGATTTGTATCGATCAGCTTTAACGCACTTCCAAAAGATCGCTTTATCCGAACTCCCATGAAGTCGACGCTGTAAATTTCATCCAGTGTCAGGTGCAGCAAATAACCTGCACCCATGAACAAACCCAATAACCAGCTTTGCAGGGCGCTGGTACCGAGCCATTGCCAAGCAACGGTACACATCATTACCGCGGATAATACGGCGGCTGTAACTGAGTGCATCAAGCCGCGATGTTTGGCAACAATGTGAAAGGCCCACCAAACTGGCAAGCGAATAAAGCTGAACACCAGTATTGCTATTAACCAGAGTTCAAGAGCGGTATACATTTCGATATGTGAAAACAGCCAGGCGAGTGCTGCGATGATGCCCAGTACTGTGAACAGCGTTCGGGACGGCTGCGAATACTTCAAATCAACGTCTGGAAGTATGCCACCGACAATTCCTGCAACAGTCAATGTCAAGCCTTCTCCGATACCTAGACTGGCCAGTTTTGTACAGGCGGTGGCCGATATGCTGGCAAGCGCTGCAGCGCTGAAAACGTGTGTGTTAAAGTCTGCCATTGGCGTTGTTGTGTACCGTTTGAGAGCGCCAAGCGAAGTATCGTGCTTAGTTTCAAGCTTAGTAGAAGCGGAGAAGATCGTGCTGGTAACATTCAAGACAAGTGCGTGGTCAGACATCACGATGTTTGGTACCGCGGCAACCGCGATACTCAAGATGATGGGCCAGAGTGGCAATGTACCTGGTGCCTTGCTTGCAAACGATATCCCGGACGCATTGCAAAGCCTGAATCGAGCACTTGAGCAACAGGCGAGAGAGGAATCCACTCAGGCGCAAGCTGACGATGATAGTGAGGATCGACCGGTTTCCTTACATACTCGCGCCACACCTTTGATCGAATTGTTCGAAGCGGCGGCTGCCAAAAATGAGAATGTTATGTGGGAAGAAGGATAAGCGGCAATAGCCATGACTACCGCACGACAACGATCTGTCTGTCCTCACGATTGTCCCAGTGTATGTGCGCTCGAAGTGGAAGTCATCGACAGCTCTACCATTGGGCGAGTGTATGGCGCCAAAGATCATTCCTATACTGAAGGCGTCATTTGCGCAAAAGTATCGCGATATGCCGAGCGCGTTCATCATCCTGATCGCTTGACGCAACCTTTGATCAGGAAGCGAGGTAAGGCGGCACGTTCCAAGCAATCTTCTTTTGGTGGCAAACCGTCGCCCGCCGACTTCGAACCGGTGGATTGGAATACTGCTCTCGATCTAATCTGTGAGCGTTTCCAGACGATAACCTCAAACGAGGGTAGCGAAGCGATATGGCCTTATCACTTTGCTGGCACGATGGGCCTGGTGCAACGTGACGGACTTGATCGTTTTCGTCATGCGTACAAAACCTCGAGAATGCACGCCACCTTCTGCACAAGTTTGCCGGATGCTGGATGGATGGCGGGCTTTGGTAGACGCCGGGGTAGTGATGTTCGCTTGATGGAAAACAGCGAACTGGTAGTGATCTGGGGAGGCAACCCAGTCAATACCCAGGTTAATGTCATGAATTACATCGCCAAAGCCAAACGTAAAAGTAATGCAAAGCTGGTTGTCATAGATCCGTATCGAACGCGCACTGCCGACAAGGCGGATTTGCATTTGATGTTGAACCCCGGAACAGATGGCGCGCTGGCTTGTGCCATCTTGCACATCTTGTTCAGGGACAATCTCGCTGATCGCGAATACCTGGCCAGCCACACTGAAGGTGCTGCCGCAATAGAAGCGCATTTAAAAACACGTACACCCCAATGGGCTGCCTCTATAACTGGTTTGTCTGTTCGTGATATTGAACATTTTGCCAAGCTGTATGGTAGTACTCAGCGAAGTTTCATACGCTTTGGTTATGGTTTTGCCCGCTCACGAAATGGTGCTGTCAACATGCATGCAGCCAGTTGTTTGCCAGCTGTCACTGGTGCTTGGCGGCTCGAAGGTGGTGGCGCCTTATATGGCAATAAACATATCTACCCATTGGATACAACATTGATCAGTGGTCTTGATATGCCGTCGGACACTCGGGTGATGGATCAATCTCGAATCGGTGAAGTGCTATGCGGTAACTCAACTGATTTGGCTGGTGGTCCTCCGGTCGCCGCCTTGTTTGTACAGAACACCAACCCTGTTGTGGTGGCTCCTGATACCCAGCGAGTAGCGGCTGGTTTATGTCGAGATAATTTATTTACGGTGGTTCATGAGCAGTTTTTAACTGAAACCGCTGCATTGGCTGATATTGTTCTACCAGCAACGATGTTTCTCGAACATGATGATATTTACACAGCAGGTGGACATACCTTTTTACAATATGCTCGTAAGCTGATTGATTCGCCTGGAGAGTGTCGAAGTAATCATGTTGTCATGCAAGGTATCGCCAGTCGCCTTGGCATTGAGCATGCAGCCTATGCAATGAATGAGCGTGAACTTATTGATGCAACCTTGCAAGCATCAAATCTTCCACCCGTAGATAGTTGGCCGAGTGATGGCCTTGAGTGCGCACCGGATTTCGAAGAGGCGAATTTTCTAAGTGGTTTTCCAACCGACTCCGGTAAATTCAAGTTTGCACCTGACTGGGCAAGCATTGGACCGAATAGCCATGGTATGCCTGCAATGCCAGATCATTGGAATGTAATTGATGAGGCCAACGATGATCATCCCTACCGCTTGGTTGCAGCACCAGCTAGACAGTTTTTAAATACCAGTTTTACCGAGACTGAATCAGCCCGCCGTATGGAGAAGAAGCCGGAAGCACAAATTCATCCTGACACGCTGGCAGCACTAGGGATTGATTCGGGAGATAAGGTCAGGCTTGGCAACATGCTCGGGGAGGTAACCCTCGACTGCCGCGCATCGGATGGTGTCCAGCCAGGCACCGTTATTGTCGAAAGTATTTGGCCAAATCACTGTTTTGAACACGGCCTGGGCATTAATACCCTGATCAGCAGCGACCCAGGACAACCGAACGGCGGAGCTGTGTATCACGATACCGCTATCTGGGTTCGCCCAGCGGAAACTTTTGTTTGAGTCGCTGGTCTTAAACTGAATCAGCTGAACAGTATTTTCTCCGGAGACAATATGAATCGCTTGTTCGCGCGTAGCACTCTGATACTGGCGTTTGTTGTGAGCGTCGTCACGCTAAGCTTTGCCCATGCTGCTGAGCCAGTGGCCAAATCTCGACTCAGTGGGGTTGCTATAGGTGGTCATGATTCAGTCGCTTATCACACGCTCGAACGCGAACCTCAGGCGAAGGCGAAGTCAGGTAAGAAGAGCTACGTAGTTTCGTATAAAGGTGCGAAGTGGCGATTCGGATCAGAAGAAAGTGCCAAGTTATTTGAAGCTGACCCTGAGCGTTATTCACCTGCTTACAACGGGCATTGTGCGAATGCATTGAGCTTGGGTAAAGGTTTGCTTAAAACGAACGGTAAAACCTGGGAAATATACGAGGATCAACTGTTTCTTTTCTATGCCCCAAAAGGCCGTACGCGATGGAATGACGGAAACTGGAAGGACTACAAAGTTGAGGCAGATGCAGCTTGGGCGAAATTATCCAAATAGCGATCACCACCGGCATAGCAGCTAATCGTTGAGAACAAGCTTTCTCAACTACGCCTAGCCATCCATACACCGAAAGCCGCTATTGCCATACCCGCCCAGGCGAGGCTCGTCATCCTTTCATCCAGTATCCACCAGGCGATGACAGCGGACAGTGGTGGAACCAGAAAGAATAAGGCTGAAACACGAGTGGCCTCACCGCGTCGTATCATTAGCAGTAACAGAGATATAGCGAGGATCGAGTTGCCTACAACTAGATAGGCAAGCGCAAACACAAATGGTCCGGTTACCGATATATGCATGTTTTCAAAAAAATATGCCAACGGTAACGTGCAAGCAAACCCAACGACATATTGGATGGTGTTGCTGGTCAAGGGGTGATGTGAAACACCAAAGCGCTTTTCCCAAACGGTCGCGATGGTAATTGCCAATAGGCCTGCGATGGAAAACAGTACGATGGCCCAGCTGACTTTCTGAATACCGCTATTGCCAGTGATAACAAGTGTCGTACCGATCAGTCCAAGTACAAGCCCCGTCCAGCGCAAACGCGAAACGGTTTCTTTGGAAAGCGTTGGGATAATCAGTGCAACCAGTATCGGTTGCAGTGAGGTGATCAGTGCGACTGTACCAGCTGAACCACCGAGTCGAAATGCGGTCCAGCAGGTTCCGAAATACACAACCTGAATAAGAAACCCAACAACGATTATGTTCAGCCACGCGTCACGAGTCTTGGGTAAGGCGGGGCGGAAATAAAGAACAAACGGAAGCAGTAGCACGACAACGCAGAAATAGCGCAGGCTCAGCAGCGTAATTGGATCTGCATCGTGAATACCGATCTTGGCAACCGTGAAGCCACCAGACCATAACAATAGAAATATGGCCGGAGCGACACGGACCAGAATCGAGGAATTAACCTTTACTTGCCCCGAGAGTAAGTCCTGCGATGAAATGCTTTTGCATGGCAAAGAACATCAGAACTGGGGGGACGGCTGCTAGCAAGGAGGCAGCAGACACCAGATGCCATTGGCTGACAAACTGACCATTCAACGCGCGAACGCCTGCAGTAATCGGCAAGGCGTGATCGCCTTGGATCAGTACAGTTGCCCAGAAGAAGTCGTTCCAGATAAAGGTAAATATCAGCACCGACAGAGCCGCTATGGCGGGCCTCACCAGAGGTAGTACCAGGTACCAGAATATCTTGAACTCACCAACACCATCAATGCGTGCTGATTCAATCAATTCGAAAGGTAAGGCTTTGATGAAATTACGCATGAATAAGGTGCAGAAGCCAGTCTGAAACGCCGCATGAAATAAAACCAAGCCGGTGATTGTGTCGTAGAGTCCTGTTTTTACTGACAGATCACGCACAGGTACCATCAAGATCTGAAATGGCACAAAATTACCCGCGACAAAAATAAAGAACAAAGGTATAGCTAACTTGAATCTGTAAATGGATAAGGCGTATCCGGTCAGACACGATAGAGCTACAGAAATAACCATGGTAGGGATGGTTATGCGCAGTGAGTTCCAGAGGTACAGCCCAGCTTTGGATTGGGTAAACACAGCTGTGTAGTTTTCGAGCAGTAGAAAATCTGATGGCCAACCAAACACATTGCCGGAATTAATATCAGCAGCGGGGCGCAATGACGTCAGAAAGATAGCTAGCAGCGGCAGTAACCAGATGATTAATGCGATTGGCAAGATTATCTGGTAGCTGAATCGAACGCCAGGTTTGGATTTTTCTATAGGCTTTGGAAACATCTGCTTAGCCCTTCTCGTCCTGATACATACGCCACAAAAAGAAGCTGATATAGACCAACATAATCAAGAACAATACGGTAGCGATAGCAGAGCCATACCCCATACGAAAACCGTACTCTGACAGTGCGGTTTCATACATGTAGTAAGCCAGCACATTTGATGAACCGTAGGGACCGCCCTGGGTCATGATAGCAATCAAGTCGAACGAACGTAGAGCTCCAATCACTGTGACAACGATGGCAATGAATGTTGCAGGCTTTAGTTGTGGCAGTATCACGTACCAAAGCATCTTCCAGCCTTTCGCATTGTCCAATCTGCCTGCTTCAATCTGATCTGGTGAAACGTTGTTCAAGCCTGTCAGGTACAGAATCATGCAATAAGCAATCTGTGGCCAGAGACCAGCGAATATAATACCGAAGGTCACATAGTCCTCATCAGCGAGGATTGCCGGTGGTTTTGCTCCAAAAAATTCCCACACCAAGCCGACGATGCCAAAGTCCGGGTTATAGAACCAGGTGAATATCAGTCCAACCACCACTTGACTGATGACAAATGGAAAGAAGAACAGGGATTTGTATATCCGAATGCCAGTGACGGTCTGATTCAGAAAAAGTGCGATGGCAAGTCCGAAGGGGACGGCCAACATATACAAGAACAACCACCACACATTGTTTTTTAGTGAGGTATAAAAACGATCGTCGTCGGCCAACTCTACATAGTTGGCGAATCCCACCCACTCTCTGGTGCCGAGTCCATCCCATTCATAGAATGAAATCCAGATTGATTGGAAAATCGGTGCGATGACATAAACGATGAAAAACAACATGCCCGGCAACAGGAAAAGCCAGGGGGAGAGTTTTAAGCGATTTTTATAAAACCAACTGCGCTTTTCAATCAGTGCTGCTTGGCTGTTGCTTGTGCTTGACACGATCGACACTCCGGAATGGGGCCAAACTATTTATTCAAACTATCTCTCAGACTATTTTCTAGAGCAGATGAAAGCCGAGATAAAAAAGGGCGGACCTTAAGAAAAGCCCGCCCGATCTGACATTACCGCTTATTTGTAAACGCGATCTTGAACCTTGTCGAGGCGCTTCAGGATATCGTCCAGGCTTTCAGGTTTGATCATGAACTCCTGAAACCCTTCCATACCTGCTTTTGCCATTTCAGCCGGCGCATCACGATCATAGAATTGCGCGAGGCCATTAGCTGTGCTGACAGTCTCGAAGCCTTTTTGGATGAACTTGTCATCTCCGACTTTGGCGTCTTTGTTGATTGGCAGCTGACCAATTGTCTCGTTCCATTCAGTCTGAATGTCAGGCTGAGCAATGAATGCGAGAAACTTGCGAGCGTCTTCTTTATTCTTCGCTTTTGACGGGATAAAGAAAGCGTCAGTTGGTGCTTCTTCTGCGCGCGGAACACCAGCGGTGATTTCCGGGAACGGGAAGTAGTCGATCTGATCGTCAGTCAAGCCTGCGGTACGCATTGCATCAACAGAGAAGTTACCCATGACGTACATAGCAGCTTCGCCCTTAACGAAAGGAGCGAGTGCATCCTGCCAGCTCATGGTGGCATGGTTCTCGACGAAGTAACCTGGCTCTACCAGTTCTTTCCACTTTTCGAACACAGCAACAATACGAGGATCACTGTATTTGATCTTGCCCGCTGTCAGGTCGTTGTGAACGTCATAACCGTTGGTTCTGAGATTCAGGTAATCGAATACGCCAGCGGCTGTCCAAAGAAATTTGGTGCCGATGGTAAAAGGTGCGATACCCGCTTCTTTCAATGTTGCAGAAGCTGCGAGTAACTCCTCCCAGTTGCTTGGGACTTCAACGCCATTGGCTTCAAAGACATCCTTGCGGTAGTAGATACCCCATTGATAGTAGGTGTATGGAACACCCCATTGTTTGCCATCGATCGTCATTGCTGACTCGGTTGAGGCAAGTGAATCATGGAAGCCTTCGCTGTCCCACAAATCAGAAACATCTTCGAACTGACCAGCATTGACAAAAGGTGCCATGCGGTTGCCTGGGTACCAAGAGGTAACATCTGGTGCATCAGCACTCAGAAAGTTACGGATAGCAGTTTTGTGTGCTTCACGATCGGTGATGTTCACAGTAACGTTGATATCCGGATTTGCTGCCTTGAACTTCTCTACAGCATCCTCAAAGCCCTTTTTAGGACCTGGATTTGGGTCATCGAAATTGATGACAAGATCACCAGCGAAAGCTGATGTGCTGATTACAGAGGCAAAGGCCAATGCAACAGCTGATTGCTTCAATGTTTTAAACATACGTTGTCTCTCTTCTCTCCTGAAAATGGTTGCTTCTGATACTAAACACCAGCTTATCTAGCTGTTGCGATAACAGACTTTCCCGGGTGTCTGTCAGCCCGTGACCTGGAAGTTAGTCCTGCTTTGGGTCGACATCCGCCCGGTGGCCCTCAGGCCATTGATGCGGATGGGCACAACTGACTTTCCACCATACCATTGTGACCCCTCACGTCGCTACCCAGAGCGCAAGTTCTGCAGGTTCCAGCACACGATTTCCGAGTAGTAGTGGGGTGGTTTTAGTGAATCCGTACATGGTTAGAGTGGAGTCGAGGTCTACCTCGCCGGGGCCGAAATTGAACGCCAGTGCATAGGGTCCATGACGCCGAACTCTAAGACCCTTCGGCAAGGAGTTAATGGAAAGGCCTTCAGTCATAAAAATTGGCCCGAGCAAGCTGGTGAGATCATCCTGAAGTGGTACAGCATTGATGTAGTGAATTTTGTTGTTAACGTAGTGAAAGCCCCACTCGTCGTTAAAATTCGCTTCAGGGGTGATGTGCGATGCGACCTTTTCTCGCCACAGGTGGCAGTCAATGCGCCTGGATTCGCCGTGCGCTGTCAGCGGCGATTCAGGCGGTAGCGATTCACTGACGGTAATTTCCAGATCAATAAGCGATTTAAAGCTGGCTGGTGCGCCAGAGATGGGCAAACCGAGTTCGTCTGTCTTTCCGGCAGTACCGGGCATCAACACGATCGATGCATCGATGTTCGCCAGTCGTTTGACCAATGGCTCGTCATCAATGGCATGACAGCACACGATAACAACTTGATAACTTTCCAGAGGCGACGATTTGTCAATGATGTTGACATCCAGCCCCCAGCGGCGACAGGCACTGTAAACCGTTTGTGCAAACTGCAGTGGATCAAAGGCTTGACCGCCCGGTCCCTGAATATTCAACGCTGCAATACTGGTGTAGTCAAACACTATCGCAACCGGTGCATTTGCAGCCTTTAAATGCTTTTTCGGTATTTGATCATTGCTTTGAAACAGCGTACTGAGTTCCCGATGCAATTGTGCTACTTCGTGTGCGGCTACATCTTCCTCGCCTGAAGCGCGTAGCAGTCCGGTATGCAATTGTTCTTGAGCGAACGGTGCTTGTCGCCAGCGAAAGTAACTCATTACTTCAGCACCGTGTGCAAAAGCTTCCCAACCCCAGAGCCTTACCATGCCAGGCAAAGGCGCGGGATTGTAAGGTGCCCAGTTCACGGGACCGGGTTGCTGTTCCATAACCCACCAGCGACCATTGCACATACCGCGATACAGATCATGATGAAAGGCTGAACTGTCTGGATGCCCGGTACGAAGGTAATTTTTACGATCTTCAGGGTTGTTATTATCCCGTGCTAAAAATCCTAAAGGGTAATTATCCCAAGTGACGACGTCCAGATCCCTTGCCACATCATGGTGATCAAACTCAACAAAGTTACCCATGAAGTTATGTGAGATATCACGCCCGGGGGATAAACGTCTTACTATGTCGACTTGCAGTCGATTAAAACTCTTGACCTGATCAGATGAAAATCGCCACCACGCCAATTGATGCGCCGGGTTACTTTCGGTGACTGTTGCTACTGGTTTGCCTATGAGCTGGAAGTTGTCGTACTCCATGCTCCAAAACACATTGCCCCATGCTTTGTTTAATGCGTCGATGGTCGTGTAGCGTTCTTCGCACCATTTTTGAAAGGCGCGTATTGCGTGATTGGAGTAGCTGACGGTGGTGCTGTGGCAACCATATTCGTTATCGGTTTGCCAAGCGACAACAGCTGGGTGTTTGCCGAATTCTTGTGCGATGGCAGTGACTATCTTTTCACACTCGGCTCTATAGTCGGGAGAAGAAAAACAATAATGACGACGCGAGCCGAAATCACGAGTGCGACCAGTTTCGTCTACGGCCAGCATGTCGGGATGACGCTCGAGCATCCAACGTGGTGGTGTAGCGGTTGGTGTACACATGACGACTTGCAGCCCGGCATCTTGCAGAGTATCAATGGCCCGATGTAACCAGTCAAAAGAATACTTACCGTTAGCGTTTTCGAGTCGACTCCAGGCGAACTCAGCGACCCGGACAATTGAGATGCCAAGTTTGCGCATATGCGCAGCGTCTACAGCCCAACGTTCTTCAGGCCATTGCTCAGGGTAATAACAAACACCGATCTTCATCCACTGTTGTGCTCAAGAGTGATACCTCGAAGCTCAGCGGCTGCGTGTTCTGGTTGTAATGGATTAGCTATATTGTTGGAGCCTGACTCAAACCCTGCCAAAAATTTTATTTTGCTCGGATCCCGAAGTGGTGGTTGAAATACGATGTGAAAACACCAGTGCTCATTCTGTTCACTGTCATCACTTGGGGCGTTGTGCAGTAAAGTAATATTAGGTGCTGATCGTTTAAATAGTTGATCGTAGCGGCGAACCTGTTGCTGATACATCAATGCAAGCTCCTGCATTTCTGGTTCGCTCATATCCCCGATCGAGGCAAGCTTACGGTGTGGAACGATCCAGGTTTCATAAGCAAAGCGGGCCGCGAACGGCACGATGATCGAAAAATATTTTCCTTTGTCGATAAGTAGTTGAGCCTGTGTATGGTCATCCTCAAGTAAGGCCTGCAGGAGTGATTCACCTTGGTGCGTGCTGGCATAGGCAGTTTGGGTGTCACGCATTCGCAATGCCGTATCGGTTACGAAAGAGGTAGCGTAGATCTGTCCGTGTGGATGCAGATTGGAAACACCTATCTCCGTACCTTTATTTTCAAATATCAAAACGTTTTTGATTTTTGGATCGGCTGCGAGGCTTTGATATTCTGATTGCCACAATCTGACCACCTTGTGCATTGATTCGATAGACAGGCTTGCAAGTGTCGCATCGTGTCGCGGTGACCAGCACAATACACGGCACTTACCGTGAGCCGGTGCTGTTTTGGTTAGTGCAGCTGAACCATCAACACCCGGCACGTTCAGATCATCTGCACTGAATGATAGAGATGGGAAGTCATTGTCAAACGCGAATGGTTCTGTGTAGTCAGGATTTACTATGCCATTGGCCCGAGTTACACGTGGACAGAGATAGCAATCAGGATCATGTTCAAGTTCGTTACCGGTATCCGCCTTTGCGATAGCACCGGACCATGGACGTTTTGCGGAAGATGCTGAGATCAGAACCCATTGACCAAGTAGTGGATGCCAACGCCGCTGCCAGTTTCCACTCATAGTGTCATTTCGCGAACACCGTCATCGGTGTGTATCGAATAAAAATCGGCGGTTAAACCAGTTGCCCGCTTGTAGGCTGCGCCGACGGTTTGTTTGAATACTTCGATACTCCTGCGTGGCACGATATTGATTGTACAACCACCAAAACCTGCGCCAGTCAGACGAGAACCGATGACACCGTTTTGTGCCCGCGCCAGTTCAACCAGTTGATCAAGCGGATCGCTGGACACGGCAAAGAGATCGCGAAGTGAGTCGTGAGAATGATTCATTAGCTTGCCAAATGCTGTCAGGTCATTGGCTTCAAGTAGCGGAACGGCATTCTTCACCCGATTGTTCTCTTCACAAATGTGTTGCGCCCGTTGATAGGCGATTTCGTCATTGGTGAAAAGAGTTTTATGTTGTTGTAGTGTCTCAGGTTGAAGTTCGCCCAGCGCATTGATCGGCACAACCGTTTGCAGTAATTCAAGCGCACGATTGCATTCTGCGACTCGATCATTGTAGGCCGACTCGTTCAATTCTCGGCGTTGATTGGTATTAGCTAGTAATAGTGCGTGTTCGCCTAGATCCAGTGGTACTTGGCGATACTCCAAGGTTGCGCAATTTAGCATGATGGCGTGATTTTTCTTGGCCATTGCTACAGCAAACTGATCCATGATGCCGCATTGCATACCGACAAATTCATTTTCGGCGGCTTGCGACATCTTGACCAGATCCAGTTGCGAGAATTTCGCATCGAACATCTGATTGATGGCGAAAGCTGTGACAACTTCAATCGATGCTGAGGAACTCAGGCCCGCTCCATTTGGGACATTTCCGGAGAACAGTAAATCAAGCCCGTCTATGTCGACGTTCTGCTGGCGAAATTGATCAAGAACTCCGAGTGGGTAGTTGATCCAATTGTCGCCATAGGTTTGATTGATATCCTTCTGAGAGAGCTCAAGTTTGAAGTCAAAATTAGTAGAGGCGAAACGGTAGCTAGCGTTATGGCTGCGGCGAATCAATAGCATGCTGCCACGGTCAATGCCGCAGGGGAAAACCAATCCACCGGTATAGTCGGTGTGTTCGCCAATTAAATTGACACGCCCCGGCGCATAGAAAACTCGCACATCATTTGCGTTACCACCAAATTCCTGTACGAAGCGCTCGAGTAGCTTGTTCACATTATGTGTAGTTTCAAGCATCGATATTTCCGATGGCTTGGCAAGCAATCAGCAAGGCTGATTGTGGCGGCATCACGGGCAGTGGTACACCCAGGCTCATCAGAAGCTCACCGGTGGTCGTTATGGCGTTTTCACACCATGGTGGCATCGCTTTATTGAAAGGTGATAGATCATTTGCATTAGCACTTTCAAGGCTAAGTTTGTAGCGTTTCGCAGAGTCAAGTCCGGTTAACGGTAAATGACCGGGGCGGGTTTTTTTGACATTGCCGTTTGCGATGACGCAGAACAACGCAGTTTTCTGGTCCGCGCTAACGTTACCCGAACTTGTCAGTGATTCTGAGTATGTTTGTAGTTGCCAGAAAGACGCTTCCGCTAACCAAGCACGATGCAATTTGTAAAGCTCTGTGTAGTGATTCAGGGTGATGATGTCTTGTGAGTCGAGTTTGCGTGCATCGATTTCAAAGCCAAACTGACCCTGTAATGCCACTGTTGCTCGTGTGTGCAAGTTCGTGACACGTCCGGTGAGATGTGCGGCTTCATGACCCACATGGGCACCCATTATTTCGGGTGGAAAAAAACGCAAAAAGCCCTGTTGGATTTGGGTACGCTCGATCGGGTCAATGTTGTCTGATGTCCAGACGCGGCCCGTGTGCTGCAAGACTGCTAAATCTGCACGTGCGCCACCACTTGCGCAGGTTTCAATTTCAAGATCCGGGCAGGCAATATTAATGCGCTCTAGCAAACGGTATAAAGCACTCGGTTGTGCCGAGGCTTTTGCCCGTTTTCCATCACCCGCTAAAACGAGATTTCGATTCTGATCCCACTTGATGTAATCAATCGCATAAGTTTGTACTAATTCGGTTATGCGTTCGAAAAGGTAGTCTGCAACATCACTGCGTGCGATATCGAGCACCAGTTGATTGCGTGCCAATGGTGTTTCAATGCCTTCCACCTTTAGAGCCCAATCGGGGTGAGCTCTGTACAGGTCGCTGTCAGGGTTAACCATCTCTGGCTCAAACCATAGGCCAAACTGCATGCCGTGTTTGCGTACCCGATCGATGATGGGTTGCAAACCGTTTGGATAGACCGATTCATCCACATACCAGTCGCCAAGACCTGCGTCGTCGCTGCGTCGGTGGCGAAACCAGCCATCGTCAAGGACAAACCGTTCAGCTCCAATTTTTGCGGATGCATCAATTAGTTCGGTTAGTGCATCTTGGTCGTGATTGAAGTACAAGGCTTCCCAGCTATTGGCGTGAACAGGACGTGGGGAACGAGTCCACGATGGCAAAACACAATGGCGAACATGATGGTGAAAACGCTGTGTGCATGTGTTCATACCGATGCCTCGGGTAAAAAGCACCGAAGGTGTTTTGATGGAATCACCGGGCGCCAGAATTTCTTCACCGGGAAGTAGTAACACGCCTGCCTGTAGTGTGAGGTTGCCGTCACTCAGGCGCTCAACGCGCAGACTGAAATTTCCACTCCAGGCAAGATGAGCGAACAACACATCTCCTTTATTCTCTGAAAACCCATCTGTACCGCAAACCAGGCTGGGCGCATGCTCATGACTGGTACGTCCATGCAGGTTGGAGATGTCAATGCGACCCGGTGCAATAGGCCTGCGGTGGGTTTGATTCTCCAGCCCCCATCGACCATGTTGTGACAGGCACTCACAATAGGGTGATGGAAGTGGGATAGTTGCGGCTGCCAGCCAGTCGACTGTAAAAGGAGTATTGCCAGTGTTGCTTAACGAGGTTGACAAGGTTGCGACATCGCTATCGGGATCTATTGACAGCGTTAGTGTCACTGCAAGTGAAGATAGGTGATCAAGCAGTTCGATTATCAATAAGTTAGTGTCAAGACGGACATCGTGTGTGGTGAATTTATGTGCGAAGTTCTCACCATTTCGATGCCCATTCAAAGCGGGCGAACCGGTATACCCGTTACTCGCTTGCGGAAAAAGAGGGACGGGAACAATCGTGTCGAGTCCGGCAAATGCGAGGGCAGTGTTATCGAGGCTCAGCAGCTCGTCTATCGAAACTTTTGAATGCAGACGCCTACCACACCAATACAATCTTGGTATGTCGTGATCAGCGACGACCAGCAATGTCGTTGAAGCGCCATCTAGGCGCCAGAATGCAGGTTGGCTGGACATCGTTTTGACGTGGATCCAAGAAAACGAAAATTGCAATGGCTGAATAATAGTGGAACAATGTTGTGATTGTCCACGATCAACTACTGCTCGTGGAGATGACTTTACAGCATTAAATTCCTTTCGCTGTTTTAAGACCCTGAGGAGCTGGCCAATGGCCGAAGTTGAATTGCGCAAAGCCTATAAGCGATACGGAGATGCTGAGGTAATTCATGGTGTTGACCTTAAGTTACCGAGTGGCGAATTCATTGTGTTTGTTGGTCCGTCTGGCTGCGGTAAATCAACATTGCTACGGATGGTTGCAGGACTTGAGGATATTTCTGAAGGCAGTGTTCATATCGGCGGTCGAGATGTTACCTCAGTAGAAGCAGTAGATCGTGGTATCGCGATGGTCTTTCAGTCGTATGCTCTTTACCCACATATGACGGTTGAGGAGAATATGGGGTTTGGTTTGCGCATGGGAGGTGCTTCCAAAGAAGCGGTCAAATCCAAAGTTGAGGAAGCGGCAAAGACCTTGCAACTTGATCAACTGTTGTCGCGAAAACCTAAAAATCTCTCTGGTGGGCAGCGACAACGAGTGGCTATCGGAAGAGCTATTGTGCGCGATCCCGATGTTTTCCTGTTCGATGAGCCTTTATCCAATCTCGATGCCGAGTTGCGGGTGGAGATGCGTTTGCAAATTGCCCGTTTGCATAAGCAACTCAATGCGACAATGATCTATGTAACACATGATCAGGTTGAGGCCATGACCATGGCTGATCAGATAGTTGTATTGCGCGCTGGTCATGTCGAACAAATTGGTACACCTTTAAAGCTATACCATCACCCCGATAACCTTTTCGTCGCTGGTTTCATCGGCTCTCCACGGATGAATTTCATCGACGTCAAGATTGTTAGTGGCGCAGCCGATGCAGCAGTTGTCAAGTTGCCCGATGGCAGCGAGGTAAAAATTATGGTTGATGCGTCCAGTGTCGCGCCAGGTAGCAGTGCAACTCTTGGCATGCGACCTGAGGATCTGGGCGATGATCAAGGTGATTTTTCGTTACCCATGGAAGTTGATGTGGCCGAGCGCCTTGGTGGTTCGACTTATCTCTACGGCCGCTGTGGAGGGTTGGAGAATTTTGTTGTTCAGCGCCCTGGTATTGATGCTACAAAATCTGGGGACGCAATTGCTTTGCAGGTGAAAGCGGCCAATTGCTATTTGTTTGATAGTGATGGCCTTGCCTGCCATCGGCTGACGATGACAGGCAAGGAGAGTGCAGATTAAAAGCGTCTGTATTTAGTTAGCGTCAAACTGATTGATTGTTTAGAACATCATTCAGCGCTTCCCCAACGGCGTCGAACATAGTGTCGATCTGTTCTTCATTAATAATAAGTGGCGGACAGAACGCGACGGTATCACCTGGGACTGCACGCACTATCAGGCCATGCTCGCGAGCCGCTGCCATTACCTGTACTGCAATTTTCGCATCAGGTGAAAACGGTTCTTTTGTGTGCTTGTCTTGTACAAGCTCGATCGCTCCAATTAAACCCACACTTCTAGTGTGCCCAACCAGTGGGTGATTTTGCAAAGCTTGAACTCGTTCGGCGAAATGAGGTGATACGGCTTTGACCTTGCCAAAAATACCGTCGCTTTCATAAATTTTTAAGGTTTCAAGTGCAACTGCAGCAGCTACCGGATGACCACCGTAGGTGTTACCTGTTCCAAACATGCCAAGTTTGTCGCTATAAGATTCAAACGCCTCGTACAAGGTATCTGTGACAAGTACCGCGCCTATGGGCAGATAGGCTGATGACAATTGCTTTGCCACCGTCATGATGTCTGGTTCGATGCCGAAAGTGTCACAACCGAATGCATTGCCGGTTCTACCAAAGCCGCAAATGACTTCATCAGCTATGAAGAGGATGTCGTGTTTTTTAAGTACTGCTTGTACTTTTTCAAAGTAGCCAGCGGGTGGTACCAGAACACCACCAGCGCCCATAATCGGTTCGGCGATAAATGCAGCTATCGTGTCAGGGCCTTGTTCAACGATGGTTTGCTCAAGATTCGCGGCTAACCGTGAGGAATAAGCGTCTTCAGATTCACCAGCGTTACTGTGGCGATAGGCATGTGGTGTATCAATATGTACAACAGGGATAGCCGGTAAATCGAAACCGTCCTGCACATATGGTAGTCCGGTTAGGCTGCCAGCGGCTATGGTCACGCCATGATAAGCCCGCTTTCTGGCTATGATGGTTTTTTTACCCGGCTTACCACGTGCATTGTTGTAGTACCAGGCCATTTTGATTGCTGTATCGACCGCCTCGGAACCAGAGTTGACCAAAAAAGCTTTGCCAATTTTGGATGGAGCAAGCTCAACGAGTTTTTGCGATAGTTCGATAGCAGGCTTTGTCGAACGATGCGTGAACAAGTGCGAGAAGGGGAGCTCAGCAAATTGGCGGTTGGCGGCATCGATCAAGCGTTGCTCGCTAAAGCCAAGAGAAGTACACCAAAGACCGGCCATACCTTCTATGAGTTTGTTGCCTTTGTCATCCCAAACATACACACCTTCGCCTCTTTCAATGATGAAGGGATCATTCTTCTGGTGATTTGACAGATGAGTAAAGGGGTGAAGTGAGTAGGCCTTGTCGATGTCCGCAAGTGTATTCATATTAACTGTCCGGTTGGGATCTGTAATCAGATCAAGGTGATCAATGAAGCGTCACCGTGCTCTTGTAAGTGGGGTATCGTGTTGAAATCAATCAGGCGCGCTTGGTCGCCATCAAAATGTAGTGTGGTAATGGATGCATTGCGTATTCGCCAAATCGCATCGATGGTGTGGTGCATGTCGAGATCAAGCACACTTGCAACTACGGTTGCAATAATGCCCCCCGATGTGAAGAAAGCCAAGTGCTCAACGTCGGCATAGTCGCTGTGTAATTGCCTGATAGCTTGCCAGCCCCGCTGACTGAAGGAATCCCAGGACTCAAGTGTCGCTGGTTGGTTTTGCGCTCCACGCCAGCGATTCATGATGCCGGCGTAGTCCTCATAGGTCATTGATTCGGGGTGGTCGCTTTTTGCGCCTTCGCCGTAATGCATATCAACCTGACGATGATCATACTCATCCAGATCGATAAGCTCTTCGCGATGAATGTCATCGCCAAGGTCTGTGGTGGCTAACTGTGCTGTATCGCGCTGACGCTCAAGCGATCCATGGCAGGCAAGCTCAGGTTTGAACCCCTGCCGTGCCCACCATGACCCGAGCATGCTCGCTTGCTGTCTTCCGAGTGGCGAAAGGCGATCATAGTTGTCACTGCCAGCCGAAGCTTGACCGTGGCGGACCAGGTACAGGGTGCTCATCAGGTATCTTCACAGCGACGATACCTGAAGAATAACTCAAAGCGAGTCGGGGATGATGGGTGGCAGGAGCTCGTCAGGAAGTTGCTGTTGTATGGCGTCTTGGGGGACGGCAGATCGTCTCTGGGCAATCAACTGGCAACTGCCGGTGTTGATATGCCCCAACGCCGTAGCAAGTAGTGATTCATCTGTCGCGCCGAGTGGCGCTGACAGTGCATCAGTTACTGGGCAATCGGCATTAAAACCCTGGAAATATCCGCCAAATCCATTGGCGTTTTGAAATTCCACTTCGACAGCATTCATCGATTTACCGCATTGGTTCACCGCACGAGTTCCATACGGCTTGCCACAGGTCGTGTTGCCCACTGTGACAACGTCGATAAAGGGTGACAGGCCGTTGATAACCATCTCTGAGGCTGAGCAGGTGTTTTCACTGGCCAGCACATAGACACGGGATAAGTTCAACGCGGTGTCTACAGGCTCGAAAGTCGTATCAATATTTCTGAAACTGTTGGCGTCGTTGTAGATGATCGATGAAAACACCTCATTCTGACCATTGTTGCCGATGATATAACTGGCGAGCTCGTTTGCGACGCTGATTCTTCCACCGCCATTGAAGCGAAGATCAAGTACCAGTTCGGTGATGTTCTCTGCTGCAAGTGAGGCGAAAGCGTTGGCCAGCTCGGTCCGCGAGGTTTCGACAAATTGATAGAAACTCAGGTAACCAACACGAGTGCCGGCATGATCGATCGCTTTGGTCTCGGTGACCGTTTGCATGGTGTATTTGGCTTTGGTTACCACAGGCGTTAGCGTCGTTCCATCTGCTCGACTGAAACCCAGTGTCGGGCTGACCACTGCGCTGCCACTGCCCAAAATACTAGCTCTTATCTCGTCGGGCAGAGCGATATACTCATCCGTTGTATAGCCATCGAGAGAGGTTAGCTTGTCTCCTCTTTGCACCCCTGCTAAATCTAGTGGCGAACCAGGCTCGATAAAACTGACCAGCACATCGTCTTGTGCGTTTCGTGATAACCGCCATCCAAAGCCGAAGTTCTCACCAACGTTAAAAAATGCAGCCTGTGTGGATTGATCCTGAATATTGCTGAAACGGTCATAAGGTTGCACACGCAATGCAGTGACAAGCTCTTCAGCACTTTCGTAATCGCTAAGCCGAACATTGGTGCTGACTTGATCGGCGAACAGATAATAGCTACGCATATTGTCGTATGCCCAGCTTTGCATCGACTCGACGCTGCATTCAGCCAAGCCCTCGGAACTTCCCAGCACTGTGGACGAATTGCCACCGTCACCACTGTCCGCACCACGCTCGCCACAGGCACTGACAGAGAGCGCCAGCAAT
>CAZQOI010000016.1:44869-50585 GCA_964594905.1 uncultured Granulosicoccaceae bacterium | reverse complement strand
TTGACCACTTCAAGATGTACCTTGGTGACCAGAGGGCAGGTAGCATCAAAGACTTGTAACCCGCGATCATGTGCGGTTCGTTCTACCGATTCCGATACACCATGAGCGCTAAATATAACTGTTGCATCGTCGGGTACCTCGTCAAGCTCCTCGACAAATACAGCGCCCTTGTCACGCAATGCATCAACAACAAATTTGTTATGAACAACTTCATGACGCACGTAAATTGGCGAGCCGTGTAGTTCGAGTGCGCGTTCGACAATTTCGATGGCACGATCGACACCAGCACAGAAGCCTCGCGGATTGGCCAGTATTATCTGCATGGGTATGTAATCACCTTCTGTATTTACACTGTAAGGGTCCTTCTCGGGCCATCACAGTAATTAGCGACTATTCGTTTTTAGCTGCTGGTTCTTCAGGTTTTTCAAAAAAGGTCAGGTATAGCATCAAGGCTGCACCGCAGAAAATAGCGGAATCAGCAATGTTGAATGACGGGAAATAAGCGTTTGCCCAATGCACCTGAATAAAATCGACCACGTAACCATACCAGAAGCGGTCGATCAGATTGCCAACAGCACCCCCCAGAATCAGGGTGATCGATAAGCTCATTAATTTTTCTTGCTTGGGCAAGCGATACAACCAGACGATGAGCATCACACTGACGACAAAACTGATGGTGGTCAGGAACCAACGCTGTGATCCCCCAGCAACATCCAGAAAGCTGAAGGCTGCACCATAGTTGTAGGCCTTGGTGATATTGAAGAAGCTCGTGATTGGAATCTGCTCGTAGAGCTCCAGCGATCGATTGACCGCAATTTTGGTCACCTGATCGAATACAACGATAAGCGCTGCGATCCCATAGCGAGTAAAGAGGTTCATGAGATTCAGACTCAGGCGATGCTACGCTTTTCGCCGCTGTCATCGATATTGCTGACACAGCGTCCGCAGAGTTCAGGGTGCGCCGCATGCGCCCCGACATCCTCCCTCCGGTGCCAACAACGTACGCATTTTTCGCCGCTCGCTGTTGTTGCTGCAACAGCAAAAGATTCACCACCGAAGCTGGTTTCTTCAGCATCGGAAGGTTTGTTGTCCAGAGGCTGGACTTCGGCAGTTGATGTAATGAACACAAAGCGCAGTTCGTCACCCAGTTTTGCCAACGCCGCTGCCAGATTGTCAGATGCGTATACCGTTACACTTGCTTCCAGTGCTGCACCAATGTCGCCAGCAGCACGTAGGGTTTCAAGTGATTTTGATACGCCGTTACGTACAGTCGTGATCGATTGCCATTCTTCTTTAGAGATCAGAGCCTTGTCGTCAATGGCGAAGAGTGAATCAGAGTAAGTCTCAGTAAACACAGTGGTGGCGCGGTTGTCACCATTAACCGTTTTAAGGTGTTGCCATATTTCATCGCTGGTAAAGCTGAGCACTGGTGCGATCCAGCGTACCAATGCTTCGGTGATCAGATACATCGCTGTTTGCGCAGAACGACGGCCGTGACTGTTGGTTGGCATTGTGTACTGACGATCTTTGACAATGTCGAGATAGAAGCTCGACATGTCGACAGAACAGAAATGGTGAATAGTTTGATACACGGTATGAAACTGATAGGCATCAAATGCTTCTTGCACAGCGACCTGCGTGTCTAGTGCGCAGTCAACCGCCCAACGATCAAGTGCAAGCATGTCATCAGGTGCGACCATGTCTTTTGATGGGTCGAAGTCGTGAGCGGCGCTTAATAGATAGCGAGCCGTATTTCGAATACGACGATAGGCATCTGCCATGCGATCGAGAATTTCATTTGATACCGTCATTTCACCGCGATAGTCAGCGGAGCATACCCACAGTCGAACGATGTCGGCGCCTAGTGTCTTTAATAATTTCTGTGGCGCGATGACATTACCCAAAGACTTGGACATCTTGCGTCCTTTCTGATCCACGGTAAAACCATGTGTCAGTACCTGACGATAGGGAGCGCAGTTGTTAACGGCAACGCTGGTTAGTATCGATGAATGAAACCACCCTCGATGCTGATCGGAACCTTCGAGATACATATCAGCTGGATAACTGAGTTTTTCGTCTTGTTGCAGCACATGCATCCAACTTGTGCCTGAGTCGAACCACACATCAAGCACATCGCGAACCTTGTCATAGTGTTTGGCATCATCACCAAGTATGTCGGCAGTTTCAAGATCAAACCACGCCTGGATGCCTTTCTCACCGATCTTTACAGCCACAGTCTCAATCAATGACGCAGTGTCCGGATGCAGTTCGCCTGTTTCCTTGTGTAGAAACAATGGAATCGGCACGCCCCAGTATCGTTGTCGAGAAATACACCAGTCCGGGCGTCCCGCGATCATTCCATCAATACGTGACTGACCCCAATCAGGTACCCACTTGACCTTCTTGATTTCGTCGAGCGTGTTCTTGCGCAGATTTTGGTTCTCCATGCTGATGAACCATTGTGGCGTTGCTCGGTAAATGATTGGTGTCTTGGTGCGCCAGCAATAGGGATAGCTGTGTTGATACTTTTCGTGCTTGACGAGACGGCCACGTGATTCGAGTTCTTCGATCATGTGCTTGTCGACTTTCATGACATGCATGCCACCAAAAAGCTCTACGTGCTCGCGGAACACACCATGATCATTGACTGAATCGAGCAGTCCCAGATCGTGTTTTTGCGCTGCATAGAAATCGTCAACACCATGATCCGGAGCTGTGTGCACGATGCCGGTTCCTGCCTCGGTTGTGACATAGTCTCCGGTGATCATTTTTGAATCCCGCTCGTACAAAGGATGTTTGAACAGCATCCCTGCAAGCGATTCACCTGAGGTGGTTCCAACGATGGTGTGATTTTCAAAACCGTAGCGCGCCATGACACTATCGACCATGTCGGTCGCGATTATGAGACGTTCACCGTTAACGTTTACCAACGCATACTCAAGTTCGGGATGTACGGTAACCGCAAGGTTGCCGGGAATCGTCCATGGTGTTGTTGTCCAGATAACAACGTTGACCTCACTTCCATCGTCGTCAGCAGCAAAGGCTTTAAGTACAACTGCTTTATCTCGAGCAGCGAAACGCACATCAATGGCTGTTGAAGTTTTATCTTCGTACTCAACCTCGGCTTCGGCCATTGCTGAGTGAGCGCCCCAGCTCCAGAACACAGGTTTTACACCTTTATAAACATGACCGGCCTCGATGATCTTGCCCAAGGTACGAACGATGTTTGCCTCATTGGCAAAGTTCATCGTCAGATAAGGATTGTCCCAATCACCAATGATGCCCAGTCGTTTGAACTCATTCCTTTGATTGCCCAGCTGTTCTGTTGCAAATTCTCGGCAGGCTTGACGAAATGCAGCATCGCTGACGTTGCCGCCAGGTTTACCCATTGTGCCTTCGACCTTGTTTTCGATCGGCAATCCATGGCAATCCCAACCCGGCACATACGGTGAGTCGAATCCCGCGAGCTGTTTGCTCTTGACGATCATGTCCTTGATCACCTTGTTAACAACGTGGCCAATATGAATGTCACCGTTGGCGTAGGGAGGGCCATCGTGCAGGACAAATTTTGGGCGTCCCTTTGAATGCTCACGAATTTGCTCATGAAGATTCGACTCTTCCCAACGCGCCAGCATCTCGGGTTCGCGTTTGGCAAGGTTGCCGCGCATCGGAAAATCTGTTTTAGGCAGATTCAAAGTTTGTTTGTAGTCGGTCACGAGTCTCGTTTCGGCAAGGACGTTAAGCTAAATTTTAAGGGTTGCACCTGTACAGGCAGCACTGTCTGTGCCGCCTAAAGCCTAGTGTATGTCATCTGCGCTCTGATGCACTGGTGCACGGGAATCACATCGCTCAAGATTTGGCCAATAAGGTCCGAGCGGCGTCGGCGTCGCGCGCGATCTGCGCCTTCAGTTCATCAAGTGAGTCGAAGCGAACCTCGCCACGAATGAAGTGATGAAAGTCGATTGAGAGCTGCTTTCCATAGAGTGATTCGCTTGCGTCAAGCAGGTGCACCTCGAGCAGAAGTTTGCGTCCACCGATGGTCGGTCTTTCTCCCAAGTTGGCAATGGCAGGCCAGCTTTGTCCACGCAAAGAATCACTTGCTGTCACTGCAAAAACGCCGCGTAGTGGAGGGCGGTGGGCACCGAGAGCCACATTGGCCGTCGGGAATCCGAGTTGACGTCCAACTTTTTCACCATGGATAACTCGTCCACTGATGCGGTAGGGGCGACCGAGTAGCTGTTCAGCATGACTTAGCTCGCCGTTGAGAAGTGCTTCGCGGATGCGACTACTTGAGATACGTGTTGAGCTATCGGCGACGGTCGCGTTTTCAGCGACGGTGAACCCATTGAGTTTGCCCATTTTTCTTAGCAGGCTGGCGTCGCCTCTTCGACCATGACCAAAGCGAAAGTCGTCACCGACAATGACGTGATGTGCGTGCACGGAGTCGACGAGAACATCCTGAATAAAGTCTTCGGCAGACTGAGCCGCCTGCTCGGCATTGAAATCGAGCAATAAAAGTCGATCCATACCGGTCGCTGCTATCGATTTCACTCGGTCACGAAGGCCTTGCAATCGAGCCGGTGCGGAGTCTTTTGCAAAATACTCGTGGGGTAGGGGCTCGAAGCTGATAACGGTCGATGTTATTCCGGCTTCCATAGCCTTGAGGCGCGCTGTCTCGAACATCGCCTGATGGCCGAGATGAACACCATCGAAGTTACCGATGGTGACGACGCTCGGCTGTTCATGCTGCCAGCGAGATAAGCCGCGAATCAATCGCATGTTCTTAGGGACTCTTCAAATGCCGGGGCCTGACCCCGGACAGCAACAGCACAGCCGCATAGACCGCAGCACTGGCGACAATTATAGCCACGAGCATCAAATTACGATCAAGTGCACCTAGTGCCACAAACCCTGGCGTGTACGTTCTAGACACCCACAAACAGATTGTCAGGCAAAACCCCATTGCAGTCACTGCCACCACTATTCGCTTGGCAAAGCTGATGACGTCGGGTGATACCTCGTAGATTTCCGATGCTCTCAAGCGTCGGTAAAGTAGTAGTGCCTGTTGCCATGCCGCGAGACTGCTGGCTATCGCAAGCCCCGTATGTGGTGCGATAAAGTCGAGCCAGATCATCGGCAACACAAAAAGGATGTTGTAAATCATGTTCGATACCAGGGCTATGATGCCGATTCGCACCGGGGTTTTCATATCCTGGCGGGCGAAAAAGGCCGGCGCGAAGACCTTGATAAGCAAAAACGCTGGTAACCCAAGGCTGTAGGCAATCAAGCTGAAGGCAGCCATGTAGGCATCGCTGGGTTGAAATTTGCCGTAGCCAAACAAGCTCAGGATCATTGGCTCGGACAGAAAGGCAAGACCAATCGTTGCCGGCAGACCGAATACCAGCACGAGGCGCACGGCCCAATCGAGTGTGCGTCGAAAGTCATCGGAGCTTTGTCTCGAATGACCTTGTGCGAGGCGCGGCAGAATCACGGTACCGAGTGTCACCCCTAACAGGCCCAGTGGAAATTCCATCAGACGGTCGCTGTAGTACAGCCAGCTCAGGCTACCAACGGTAAGAAACGAAGCAATGATGGTGTCCAGCAGGAGATTGATCTGTGCCACCGAGGAGCCAAAAATTGCCGGTGCCATCAGTTTGAGAATCCGCCGTACACCTGGATGCTTCCAGCCCCAACGTGGCCTCGGCAATAAACCCAT